>CALWBS010000356.1 GCA_944376135.1 uncultured Enterocloster sp. | reverse complement strand
ATCACACCAGAAGCCCCGGGAGAGTTTTCCGGCGGCAAGATGGCGGTACGGCAGACACTGTTTTCATTGGTTGAAAATGGCTATGAAGTGGACTATGTGGGGCCGGAGATTCCGGATTCCCGTCTCAAAGGGCTGTATGCGCATACCTACGAGCTGGAGCCGGAAAAAAATGTGCTTGTCCGCATATATGATACGCTTCATGGAAATACCAATCAGCGCTACCGGGCGTGGCTTCGCTTGAAAGCGGATATATCCTCTTATAATGCGGTGGTGATGGATTTTGCTAAGCTGGATTACGTACTAAAGCAGGTACCGGGAGAGAAACTGATTGTGCGTGTGCATAATGTGGAAAAAGACTACTCGGATCGCCAGTATGACAGGGAGAAGACGCTGCTGCATCTCCTGGAAAAGGTGTTTACGGGAAGGCGGGAGGCCAAAATCGTCTCCCGGGCATCAAAGCTGATTCCCTTGACAGAAAAGGATAGGGAGCGCTTAGCAGAGCTGTATGGTGTGCCGGGCAGCCGGATGACGGTTATTCCAATCTGTCTGGAAAAGACGAACCTGCAGGCGGAGCTGGCAGGTGCGGGCGAGAACGTGCGGATGATACTCACGGGTTCGCTGTGGTACGGCCCTAATTATCTGGGAATAAAATGGTTTTTGGAAAATGTGTACGGGAAATTGGATTTTCCCAAGCGTTTGATTATCGCAGGATTCAGGCCAAATCAGGAGCTTATAGGGCTGGTTAAGCAGTTTTCAGATGTGAGCCTGGCTGATTCGCCGCAGTCCATGGGGCCGTACTTTAAGCAGGCCGATCTGGCGATTGCGCCGGTTTTCGATGGAGCGGGGATGAAGGTTAAGGTGGCGGAAGCGCTGTCCTGGGGGCTGCCGGTAGTGGGAACTAGCCACGCTTTTGAGGGATATGAGATTGCTCACGGAGTAAATTCCTATCGTGCGGAAAACGCGGAGGATTTTGAAACGTGTATCCGTGACTTTTATCAGAAAAAGCCGAAAGAACGGCTGGAGATGAAGCAGAGGGGGTATGAACTGTTCTGCAGCCGGTATAGCCAGGAAAACAGCACCAGAAGGTTCGGGGAGGTTGTGAGGGAGATTGCTTGTGAAAGACACATTAATACAGGAGAGTTTGGAACTTTTAGTTATAGAGGACGAGAGCGGAGGAATGATACGCAGTGATTGACGGGAAAAATGAAAAAAAAATTCATCAGTTGGTGCGCTGCCTTCTGGAACTGCTGTTTGCTTTTTCTGTTGTCATGGATTGTAACAGCGTATATGCGAATTTGGTGGATAGCCCATTTAATCTGCAAAAGATAGCGCTAGTCTTGGGAGGGGGACTTCTGGTTTGGCTTTGTCTGGAAATGAAGATAAAGATTATTGATTTAATTAAATTGGCAATTATTCCTGCGGTGTGTGTTTTCTTTTACGCGGGAGGACTGTTGGCTGTAATGTCAGTAGAAGCTGGATTTCTTGGAAGTTATATTAAATTTTTTTTGATGTTTCTTCCGCTATGTATTGTTCTGTTTCAATTATATGAGAAAAAAGGCAGCCGCTTTACGCTGTTTTATCGGGTGTCGGACATCACGATGGCTTTGGCAATTCTTTCTCTGGTGATGTGGACATTAACAGTTCCGTTGGGTATTATAGAACCCACAGGGACGATCGATACGCGCTGGGGAGATACGCTTTCCCTGGATACATTTTGGGGACTTCATTTCCACCGAGATGTACAGAATGAATTAATATTCGGACATAGAATTCTGAGAAATATTGGAGTTTTTCCGGAAACTCCCATGTATGATATTATACTGGTCACTTCATTTTACACAGATCTATTTCTGAGAGAGCGTCCTCGTATTGGCAGAGCCTTCCTGCTTTTTGCAACGATTGTGACGACATTTGGAACTTTGGCGATTATGCTGTCTTTGCTGGGAGCATTTCTTTACATCTGTACGCTGATAAAAGCAAAATGGCGGTGGTTTGCCTTTACTGGGCTGGGAGTCTTGCTTGCCGTCGGAATTGCAGCTCTGCTGGTTAATAAGATGCGGACTGGGATAGGTTCGTATAATACGCATCTGGATGACTTTGCAGCGTGTTTAAAGGCATGGCTTCAAAATCCACTGTTTGGCTCCGGATTTGAGAACTCTCGAGTGATTCAGGAACATATGTCAGAATTTCGTCAATATAATTTGGGGATTACCACATCGCTTGGAGCGGTTCTCGCACAGGGGGGGATTGGCCTAGCATTGATTTATCTGGTTCCCTATGCGAGCATCCTTGGAAATGTATTCCATAAGGATGGAAACCGAGTAATTTGTTGGGGAGTCGGTACTTTGGGATTGATAATAGTTTCTATTTTCCCCTATCGTTTCTTCATGTTTTTACTGCTGGCACTAGGGTATTCCTATATGCCAAACTGGATGACAATTCAGGAAAAGGTGCGGGAGAAAAGAAAAAGGCAATTAAAGGATTGAAAGGTATATTTTATAAGTTGACATTTTGGCCAGAAATGGGTATAGTAGAGTCATAAAATTCCTGACAGCCTAAATCTTATGATATTATGAAAATTTTCGAAAGAAATTAAATAGAGCCTTGCAAATGGGTGAAGAAAGGGATAGAATATATGAGAATAGCGGAGATGATTAGGTCAAAATAAGAGCGATTATTTGTGGGTGTTGAGGCTTAAGTGCATTTGAAAGGTAAAATATTGGTTTAGGAAGGCTTGTCGAGGAGTTTTGTAAAAGATTCGCGGCAGGCCTTTTATATACGGAAGGCGTCTGACTGAAACCTAACAAGATTTAATTGTAATGTTTGAATAAATAGATACATTCTATGTGGTCCTTTAGCATAATGGCTAGCCGAAAGAATTAGTTAGTTAGGGAAACGGTATGATGACCGTTTTCTACATCAAAAGCGGCTGAATTAGGTGTTTTTGCGTAGAAGCGTTTGTATAGTGATTTCTTCATTATAAAGCGAATGGCTGATGGATTAGGCAGGATGGTTGCCTATTATAAAGCGAAAGCCATGACACGAAGAATGGTAACCACATCGCGGAAAGCCAGATAAATCAAGGCCTTTTGAGAAATGCTCGATACATAATGACAGGTCTGCCCAAATGATATTAGTTGAATGAAAATCGTCATTTTTCGGTTGCTATGTATAAAGGGTGGCTATCCAAATTAGATTATTGAAGTCAATAAAGTATTCAACATTCAAGGTGTTTGTCCAAATGGAAATAGTTGATGAATGGATAGCAAGAATGAACATTTCTGGTATTGATTTGGAAAGATTTTGTACGGCGTTGATCGGACAAACACGACCTGAAAAATAGATGAAATGTTTAGATGTTGGTTTATAAGAAACAACAGAGAATTAATTGAGGAGAATAGAAAATGTACGACTATTTGGCAGTAGGTTCCGGATTGTTCGGTACCGTATTCGCCCACGAGGCAACTGAAAAAGGGAAGAAAGTGCTTGTCATTGATAAGTGCCAAAATATTGGTGGAAATGTATACACGGAAAATATTGAAGGAATTAATGTCCACAAATACGGCGCTCAAATATTCCAAACCAATAACAAGAAAGTCTGGAACTACATCACAAGGTTTGCTGAATTCAATCGCTTCACGAATTCCCCTGTGGCCAACTACAAAAGAGAACTCTTTTCGATGCCTTTTAATTTGTACACCTTCAACAAGATATGGGGAGTGGTGACACCACAGGAGGCAGAGGACAAAATTAATGAGCAAAGAGCCGAAATTATTGGAGAGCCTAAAAGCTTGGAAGAACAAGCAATATCTATAGTGAGTCGTGACATCTTTAATAAACTCGTAAAAGGTTATACAGAAAAACAGTGTGGCCGTGATTGCAAAAGTCTCCTGGCTTTTATTATTAAACAACTGCCCGGCCGTTTTACTTTTGATAATAACTACTTTAATGCTCTGTATCAAGGAATTCCAATTGGTGTGTATACCAAGATGGTAGCAAATATATTGGGTGATATTGAGATAAGATTGAATACAGATTATTTAGAATTGAAAGGTGAGTTAGACGCAATCGCAGACAATGTTATTCATACAGGCCATATTGATGCTTATTTTGATTACAAGCTAGGTACACTGGAATATCGCTCGGTTCGATTTGAAACTGAACTTCTTGATATTCCAAATTTCCAGGGGAACGCTGTTGTGAACTACACAGATCGTGAAACGTCG
Source organism: uncultured Enterocloster sp. (assembly GCA_944376135.1). GTDB lineage: Bacteria > Bacillota > Clostridia > Lachnospirales > Lachnospiraceae > Enterocloster. The sequence continues at coordinate 18,621 of CALWBS010000356.1, read as the reverse complement.
TGGACACGCATTATTGAATATAAAAGGTTTGAGTTTGGTAAAGATGCGGAAGGCAACGATTTGCCCAAAATGGTTATCAGCCGTGAGTATAGTTCTGAATGGAAGACGGGGAACGAGCAGTACTATCCGGTCAATGACGAGAAGAACGACAGACTGTATGCGGAATATAAGGAGCTGGCTGAAGCTGAGAAAAAGGTAATCTTCGGTGGATGTCTTGGTGAGTATAAGTACTATGACATGGATCAGGTGATTGCGGCAGCATTGGAGTGCGTGGAGAAAGAGTTGGTATGAATGGCAAGGTAATAGTCACTAATATACAATGTTTCTCGTTGCATGATGGCCCTGGAATAAGAACCACGGTCTTTCTAAAGGGATGTTCTTTAAGATGCCCGTGGTGCAGCAATCCGGAGAATCTCACAGCTGAACCTCAGGAATACATAAAAGACGGTGTATCCGGGGTCTATGGAAAATACTATAGCTGTGATGAATTATACAGCGAAGTGATTAAGGATAAAGCATTTTACGGTAACTATAACTCAGAAGCTAAATTCAATTTGAAAAATGCACATGGTGGTGTCACGTTTTCAGGTGGAGAGGCTTTACTTCAGGCAGATAAATTAGAGCCGCTGTTAAAAAGACTAAGAACTGAGGGCATACACATGGCGGTTGAAACCTGTTTGTTTGTGCCGGAGAAATTGTTAGATATCGCAATTCAATATATTGACCTGTTCTATGTGGACATCAAAATACTGGATCCGTTGAGATGCAAAAAACAACTGGGAGGCAACATAGAACAGTACTTCAGAAACTTAAACACTTTATTTAAATCAAAAGTTCCTGTAGTATTTCGGATTCCAGTAATAGGTGGATGGACTGATGATCAGGAGAATAGAGAAATGGTTCTCGACCTACTGACAAGATACCAGCCTTTAAAGGTAGAGTTCATTAAAGAACACAACTTGGGAGTTAGCAAGTATCAGTCACTTGATATGGAAATCCCGGACTACAGAGGTGTCAGTGACGGATTAATGCTTGAATACGCCGATATAGTTGCTCGGACAGGGATAGATGTTGAGATATGTAAGATATAAACGAGGGGGATAGATCATGAATCACAACGTGAAGATAATAATAGCGGCGCATAAGAAATATAAAATGCCAGAGGATAAAATGTATCTTCCCTTGCATGTTGGCGCAGAAGGAAAGAAAGACTCAACAGGTAACGAATTGAACCTTGGCTATATAAAGGATAATACCGGAGACAACATTTCTAACTTAAATCCGAGCTTTTGTGAATTAACAGGTCTCTATTGGGCTTGGAAAAACCTCGATGTGGATTACATAGGTCTTGCACATTACCGTCGGCATTTCGCAAAGATTAAGGGAAAAGACCATTGGAATACTGTCCTTACTTATGATGACATAAGGCCATATCTAGGGAAAGTCAAGGTGTTTGTACCGAAGAAGAGATGGTATGTGATTGAAACTCTTTATAGTCATTATGAACACACGCACTACACTGTACAGCTTGATTTGACAAGAAAGATTATACAGGAAAGATATCCGACTTATCTGGATAGTTATGATCGTGTGGTCAAGCACCGTTACGGCTATATGTTTAACATGATGATTATGGAGAAAAGCCTACTTAATGACTACTGCACATGGCTTTTCGATATTCTGTTTGAATTGAAAAATAGAATTGATATGCCGGAGTTGAGTGCATACCAGGGAAGATTTTATGGGAGAATTTCTGAAATAATTTTTAATGTGTGGATTGATTATGAGAAGAACACAGGCTGCATAAAAAAAGATGAGTTAATAGAGCTTCCATATATTCATATGGAAAAGATTAATTGGTGGAAAAAAGGAACGGCATTTCTGAGGGCTAAGTACTTTAATAAGAAGTATGAGGGAAGCTTTTAAATACATAAAGTAGGTGATTACTGAATGAGCAGTGTGAAAACTAAGATAAAAAATGATTTATGGAAGTGGAATTATACGCTCCCATTTGTAAAAAAACATCAATTTGACGAAAAAGGCAAAGTAGACATGGCCCGCCATATCATGAAATCATATATAAATATCAAACCTGTAAAAGCTACGGGAGTTCGATCAGTAGGAAAGGACATTGAAGCCCTTCTAAGTAGTGTGAATGTGGAGATAAGTAATGAGTCCAGGTTTGTTTATTTCATAGATACACAGAAGACAATCGCTATTCCAGGGAATATACTGAGTAATTTTACACTTGATTATGACAGAATCATTCACGGTTCTTTTAAAAGTCTCGTAGAGGATGCTGCAGGCGATGATGAATACGGGCGTGAAGCAATTGCTGCGAGCAAGGGAATAGAGAATCTCGTAAATAGAGTACTAACAGCATTAGAAAATTCGAATGTTGATGAAGTTATTAAAAGAAAAAGGATCAGTGACTTTACCAATATTTTAACTCGACCGGCTGTACACTTTGATGAAGCTCTTCAGAGGATACTATTTTTCAACCAAATCATGTGGCAGACTCGTCACAGATTAAATGGCTTAGGGCGTTTAGATCTTATCCTTGATGATTATTACCATAGAGATATTCAGAATGGTGAGATTACTGAAAATCTAGCTTTAGATATTGTGGCCGACTTCTTGTCCCAGCTCAGCAGATATTCTGATTATAAGAGCGATGCCTTAGAAGGTGATATAGGACAAATAATTATCTTAGGTGGCTTAAATAGCGATGGTTCATATTTTTGCAACGGTCTTACAAGGATTTTTCTTGAGGAGCAGGCTAAAATAGGAAAACCGGATCCAAAAACATTTATAAGGGTTAGTCATAAGATGCCAGATGACCTTTTGAGAACAGCAGTAGAGTGTTTGAAGTCTAAGACAGGAAGCCCATTGTTTTCAAATGATGATGTGGTCATCCCGGCTTTAAAGAGTTTCGGTATGTCTGATGAGGATGCTTATAGTTATTGTGCTTCTGCTTGTTGGGAACCTTATATTGTGGGGAAATCCCTTGATCAGAATAATATAGCTGTGTTCGACTTTTTTACAGCTTTGGACGAGGTGCTTAATTCAAAAGAGCCTAAAAGTTTCACAGAGCTTCTTAATACGTATATAACAGAAAATAATAATAAGTTCAAAACGTTTCTGAACGAACTGGATCAGATGAAGTGGGCAAAGGATCCTCTGGTATCCTTGTTCATGGATGGATGTAACAGTAAGCGAAGAGATGTGTCAGAGGGAGCAACAAAGTACAATAATTACGGAATTACAACTGTTGCGTTGTCCAATGTAATTGATAGTCTGATGAATATTAAAAAGATTGTTTACGATAATCATGAACTAACACTCAAGGAACTGAATGAGTGTAGAAATTCTGATTATAAGAGTAACAGGGATCTATATAACAGAATTGTTCAGAGTAACCATCACTACGGACATCAGGATCATGACACGATTGAAATCGTGAATCGGATCACTTCGAATATGGCACAGATTGCCGCTGAATATCAGAACAAGCTTGGTGGTACGGTTAAGTTTGGCCTAAGTTCACCGGGTTACAATATTTTGAGCAAAAAAACAGCAGCAGATGTTTCCGGACGTAAGCAGGGAATGCCTTATAGTACGCACATCTCTGCAACAGATGCGCCTTATACAGAGGTAGTTAACTTTGCATCAATGCTTGAATATGACAAACAAAGATTCAATGGAAATGTGGTGGATTTCTTTGTTAGTCCTGGCTTTATAAATCAGAACATCGATAAATTTACACTGTTCATGAAAAGTGCCATCAAGTGCGGTTATTTTCAGATGCAAATGAATATCATGGACAGTAAAACGCTTATCGATGCAAAGAAGAATCCAGATAAATATCCTGGCCTTATCGTAAGAGTCTGGGGATTTAGTGCATATTTCAATGACCTGCCGGAGAGCTACAAGGATTTGCTGATTGAAAGGGCTGCGACGGCGGAGAACATGGGTTGATGAAAGTATAAAACGGGGCGCTTATTTTATGGAGACTAAGAAAGAAAGTATTAAGTATCGGATAAAGAATAACTTTATAGCTAGAGCTGCAATTGCTCCATATATGAATTTTAAGCGAGTTAAAGAAATGAAGGAATACGCTTTATCTGACGACAGTAAAAGTATTTCATTATTTAAAAATAAATACTTTGGAAAAAGATGCTTCATTATAGGAAATGGCCCAAGTCTTAGAAGTAGTGATCTTGATAGACTTAAAAATGAATATACTTTTGCTGCCAACCGTATATATGAAATTTTTGATCAAACAACATGGAGACCAACATTTTATTTTGCGGTTGATAATAGTTTTATTGAGACCGAAGCTACTAGACTAAATAGCTATAAATTATCGAATCTGTTCTTAGCAACCGATGCAAACTTTGACTTGAAACAGATAAATAATGCCGTAAGAATTTTCGAATATACAAAGTTTAAGATTAATAAGTGGAATGACTCAACTGCTCATATAAGTGCGGATGTTTCAAAGTATTTTTCAGTTGGATATACAGTGACATTTACTGAAATACAGATGGCTATATACATGGGGTTCAAGGAAATTATACTTTTAGGTGTTGATTTCAGTTACTCAGTAATCAGAGATAAAAAAGGAAAAATAAAAAAAGTAGATGGTGTTGTTGATTATTTTTCTGGAAAAAAATATGAGTCAACTGTTTTACCATATTACAGTAATTTATATGCTTATCAGGTTGCAAAAAAATATTCCGAAACCCATACGATTAGAATTATAAATGCAACAAGAGGGGGAAAGTTAGAAGTGTTTGAACGAAAAGATATAGATACAGTTTTAACACCTGATTTTAATTCTGGGGGGGGGTAGACATAAACTCAATATAACTGCACATTATGTCTTTGGCTGGAGGTGTGCAGCATGAAATATCATATAACTATATCTCCAGAAAAAATAAAAAGAATTAAAGAGAAGAGGATAGTTAGATTTTTGCTGCTCCCTTATATAAGACTAAGAAGACAGGTTAATAATAAATTATATAGACAAAGTATTGACTCAGATAATGTATCGTCTTTCAAGGATAGGCATTTAAACGAAGCTTGTTTTATTATTGGAAACGGAAAGAGTTTAACATTAGAAGATTTAGAAATTATAGAAAACATAAAAGACGTTAAAACATTTGCCAGCAATCGTATTTATAAGCTCTATGATGAAACAAAGTGGCGCCCAAACTACTATGTTGCTTTTGAACCAGAATTTGTAACTCAAAATATAGATAAGATAGTTAATGTCGATGCTGATTTTGTGTTTTTAAATATGATAGGTAAGAAAAAGTGCCATAATCATCCTCCCAAAAGGGTGGTTTGGTTAAACTGCACATCATCATTCTGTATAAATCGGTATACGACGAAGAATATATCTTTTTCCTATGATCCGGCTAATTATATCGGCGATGGATATTCTGTAACTTTTACAGCTTTACAATTAGCTGTGTATATGGGATTTAAAACTATTTACCTAATTGGAATGGATCATTATGTAAGTAAAAGAAGTTTCTCTCATTTCTATGAAAGTAGTAAGGCTGAATATAATACGGATACGTACCTTGAAGGGATTGAATTTGGATACAGAAAGGCAAAGGAAAGCGCAGAAAAAATGGGAGTTAAGATCCTTAATGCTACACGTGGTGGAAAATTGGAGGTTTTTCAACGTATCGAATTTGATGATGTCATAGAATCATTAAAAAGGAAGCTGTAATTTAAATCAATATAGTTTAGTAAAAAAGTGGTGAATGATTTGATAAAGGTAATAAATTTTCTTGGGAATAAGATTGGAAGCGGGGGAATAGAGTCCTTTGTTACTAATATGTCTGAGGGAATGAGAGACAATGGCGTAGATTATATAATATGTGTAAATTACAGAACGGACAATATATATGAGCATCGACTGAAGGAAAATGGGGCACAAGTTGTTTATCTTTGTAATTGGTCAAAGAATTATGTAAGCAAGTTAATTGACTTTTGTAAATATGTAATCAGAAATAAAGATGCTGTTCTTTATTTACATGCTAGCACTTCAGGTATGTATTTACATGCATTTCTGGCTAAATGTATAGGTATTAAAAAGGTTGTTTATCATGTACATAGCACCCCCAGTAATATGCGGGGTTCGATTATAAAAGAATTGAAGGACGTTTTCTTAAATATAATGTTTAGCAACATTCCCCAGATAAATGTTGCATGCTCAAAAGATGCCGGCGATGCTTTCTTTAAAAGAAAAGATTATATAGTAGTGCATAACGGTATAGATGTTGATCGTTTTAAATATGATAACAAACTACGAGAAATGACACGAAAAAAACTTGGAGTAAAAAGCGAATTTTTGTTGGCTCAAATAGGCAGGTTTTCACCACAAAAAAACCAGTTTTTTACTCTAAAAGTATTTAGAGAATGTATTATAAATGGAATGAATTTAAAACTTATTTTGATCGGAGAGGGACAGTATGAAAATGGTATGAGGGATTTTTTAAGTGAGAATAATTTGGAACAACAAGTGACAATTATTCAACCTAAAGAGAATATAGAAGAGTATTACATGGCAGCTGATTTATTAATGTTTCCATCAGAGTTTGAAGGGCTTGGAATTGTTGTTTTAGAAGCGCAGACCGCTGGACTTCCTGTACTTGCTTCATCCTGTATTGTTGATGAAGTATGTTTCACAGATCATATAGAACGTATTGATTTGGATAAACCTGAGAAATGGATAGAAAAAATCAGATATTACGCTAATAGTTGCTTAGACCGTGAAGAGTTGTCCTTACATGGGTATCAAAAATGTATTAACAAAGGTTTTTCTATTAACAATAGCAGGAGCGAACTACTGGACTTGTACAAATGTATGCTATATAAGTCCTGAAATGACATATGGAGAGTTGACTGAAAGATGCAAGTAACGACATTTGGCCTATTTTGGCTTATTCTTTTAGCATATTCGCCTATCAAAGGGCAAAAGGCATTAGTTAAAACCGTAATGTTTTCGGCTATGTTTCAAGCTGGTGCCATAATTATTGTGGCGGATAGAGCAATATCACCTCTAACAATAAGCTGCATTGCATTTATAGCGGACTTTTTTTTAAGATATAAATTCAAGCTTAAATTAGCAATACCGCGTTTCTTTAAAACATATGCAGTTTTTTGGATTATTATTTTTTGCGAAGCTATAATTTCATCTTTATTATTTAAAGGTTTAAATTATATGGAGCCTAAGGATTGGATTTCATATGCACAATATGATGGCCACATAGCCCTTTTTGGATTATTCACATTATTGATTTATGGGGTTACGATTTTATTATTGTTCAATATTAAAGATTTTACTTATCAGGAGATTGAAAATTTAATTGATGTAATGGTATTTTTTGTTCTTATTGTTGGGATATGGCATTTCTGTACAGTGATGAATTATATCCCTCGAAGCGATTTTATTAGAGATTTTATTTATTCCAATAGTACTACAACAGATAATATTGCATACTTTGTTGATACAAATCCTAATTTGAGAATTTACCAGTCTATATTTGGTATTAGATTTTGTGGGCCGTTTATGGAGCCATCGTATTGTGCTGGGTTTCTAGCGATGGCTTTTGCTTTCTATGTTGGAAAAGATAAGCTTACATATAGAGATACTTTTTTTATCGCAGCAATACTGATAATGGCAGTACTTACGTATTCTGCTACAGCTTATATCTCGGTTGCTTTTGCCGGAATTTTATCCGCTATCTTTTCAGGAAAGGTTAAGCAATTATTTAAGATCGCAGGAAGAGGAATTGCATTGATATCTGTTGCACTAGTTGTTATCACTATATATGATTTATGGGACACTGTAGAACGATTGATTATAAATAAAGCAGATTCTCATTCTGCTTTTATTCGCGGACTATGGAATTCTAATGCTATCGTTACTTTTTTCGATACATTCGGCATTGGGATGGGATATTCAAATGTTAGAGGCAGTAGTTTACTGTTTACACTTCTAGCCTCTTGTGGACTGATAGGCACATTATTTTTTTCCTTTTTTATCTTTACACTGATACAGTGTAACAAAAAATACAAATATAAAGGTGGGATTAATAATAGATTTCAAATCATGTTCGCATCAACCCTTTTTGCAATGATTGTCGCAATATCTGTTATGGATTACTCAGTTTTTTGGCTGAGCGCCATATTATTGGTTCTTGTTAAACGAGATTATAGAAGTGATAATATTTCGTCATTACAGTTCAATGTATCAGATAAAAATTCAAATCATCAACTAATTGGAGGAAGTTATTATGTACAACAAGCCTTTCATAATCGCTGAAGCTGGTTGCAACCATATGGGCCAGATGGAGATTGCTAAAGACCTTATCGAGACTGCAGCTCATTTCTGTAAAGCTGATGCAATCAAGTTCCAGAAGCGCTGTCCGAAGGAACTTCTTACGCCTGAGCAGTATAACGCTCCTCATCCTAATCCTGTGAACTCCTATGGGAGAACATATGGTGAGCATCGTGAGTTCCTTGAGTTTACTGTGGATCAGCACGCGCAGCTCAAGGAATGGTGCGAAGAAGCTGGCATCATTTATTCTACTTCTGTTTGGGATATGACCAGTGCCAAGGAAATTGCCTCTCTGAAGCCCCAGTTCATAAAAATCCCTTCTGCCTGCAATACTCATTTTGAGATGCTGCAGTGGCTCTGTGATAACTATGAGGGTGAGATCCAGCTTTCTTTTGGTATGACCAGCCATGAGGAAGAAGAAGAAATCGTGAAGCTTTTCGAGGCAAATGGGCGTGCAAAGGATCTTGTTCTGTTTAATTGTACCTCTGGCTACCCTGTACCGTTTAAGGATGTTTGTCTGCTTGAAATTACTCGTATGCGGGAAGCATATGAAAGCCGTGTGAAAGCCATTGGTTTCTCTGGTCATCACCTTGGCATCGCAGTGGACACTGCTGCTTATACTCTTGGCGCAAGTATCATCGAGCGCCATTATACACTGGATAGGACGTGGAAGGGTACCGATCATGCTGCTTCACTGGAGCCGGATGGAATTCGTAAGCTGGTTCGTAATCTGAATGCTATACATGAAGCTCTTACATATAAGACTGCTGAGATTCTTCCTATTGAGCAGGTTCAAAGAGACAAGCTTAAATATCGTAAGCATTAAATAATAATGTGCTGTGGGTGACTGCAGTGCAGCCTTGGGAGTAAATTAAGATGGTTTCAGAAAAGTTGAAGGTTTTTATTGTTGAGAAGAATATCTTAATAATAGAAGCCCTGCAGAAAATCGATCAGAATAAAAAAGGTTTCCTTATTATAACAGATAGTAATGGGGCTGTTTTAGGCACACTAACAGATGGCGATATCCGGAGAGCCTTCATCAAAGGATTTTCTGTGGATGATTCGATAGCGTCAATCTACACTAAGACATTTAAATACCTGACTTTGGAGGACGGAATACCGGTCGCAACTGAGCTTTTTAAGAGCGAGTATATAAAGTTTCTCCCGGTACTTGACGATGAGAAGAGGCTTGTGAACATCATAACTAAGAGACAAATGCACGCACTATTGCTCCAAGATATTCATGCGGAGTCGGATTATGATTTCCTCTCTCTTGACGAGGGAATCGTTGATTATGAAATTTTCCAGAGACCCTGGGGATTTTACAAAACCACAGTGATGAACGATTATTTTCAGTCTAAAGTTATCAGTGTGAATCCGAAGTCGCAACTTAGCCTACAGCCTCACAATCATCGTGAGGAGCATTGGATAGTAGCACATGGCGTGGGAACGGTTCAACTGGATCAGTCTGTGATTGAGGTGAAGCGCGGCAGTTCTATATTCATACCAAAGGGATGTAAACACAGACTTACGAATACTGATGATAGAGAATCTCTGATTATTACAGAGGTACAGATTGGAGATTATTTTGGTGAGGATGATATTACCCGGTATGAGGATATTTATGGGAGAGCATAAATTATGCTTAAATTTGAGAAGGTATTTCGTAGAGGTAGAAAACACTACTTAAAAGGGCACACTATATGATCAAAAATCTACAGAATATTCATTAAGCTAATCTACCAGTGTGTGATATTCCACTTTCTGCAGATATATCTGAAAGTACATATTTTTGTCACAATGCATTCGGCGTTGTAATTAATCCTAACTCGAAAATAATGGATGGGGGGGTGTAATTCAACACAGTGTTACGATAGGATAGCTTGATACTCATGATGCTCCTGTAATAGAAGAAGATGTCTATATTGGAGCTAGAGCGATGATACTGGGAAATGTTACTGTAGGAAGGAATTCAAAGATAGGGGCCGGAGCAGTGGTGCTTACTGATGTTCCTCCAAAATGTACAGCAGTTGGTGTCCCGGCAAAAATAATAAAGCAAGAGGAAAAGACATGAATGTTGCATTTATACCGGTTAGAGGCGGTAGCAAATCTATACCGCTAAAAAATATAAAACAAATCAGTGGAAGGCCGCTTGTATATTGGACTGTGAAAGCTGCTTGCGGCTGTAAATATTTAGATAAAGTATATGTGGCGACAGATAGTAGCAAAATTAAGGAGACTGTAGAGTCCTTTAAGACAGGAGTAGAAGCTGATTTGTTTTCAAAAGTCGAGGTGATTGGAAGATCCGCGGAGTCAGCGTCTGACACGGCTTCTACAGAATTTGCTATGCTTGAGTTCGCAGAGACTTATGATTTCAATAACATCGTCCTCGTACAGGCCACATCTCCACTTCTGCAGAGTGCAGATTTAGATCGTGGATTTGAAGCATTTAATGAAGAAGGTACTGATAGTGTTCTTTCTGTTGTGGCTCAGAAACGCTTTCATTGGGCAAATGATGAGAGGGGTTTTACACATCCGATAAACTATGATGTATTCCACAGGCCTCGCCGGCAAGAGTTTGATGGTTATCAGGTAGAGAATGGGGCTTTCTATATTACATCTAAAGATAAGCTGATTGAGTCACAAAATCGTGTCTCTGGGAACATTAAAGCTGTAGAGATGAATGAGGATACCTTCTTTGAAATTGATGAACCGAGCGATTGGGTGATTATTGAAGCCTTGATGAAGAAGAACGGTATTGTTGCACCAAACGAAATACCGGAAATCAAGATGCTCTTAACTGATTGCGATGGCTGCCTAACTGATGGAGGTATGTACTATTCTGAACATGGGGACGAGCTTAAAAAGTTCAACACTCGTGATGGGATGGGATTTGCCCTGCTCAAACAGAAGGGAATCATCACCGGTATCATCACTAGCGAGAATGTTGAGCTTAATAGGCGTAGAGCAGAAAAACTGAAACTCGATATCCTGGAAGCCGGATGCAAGGACAAGGTTGCGGCTGTGAGGCGGATTTGCGAGGAAAGAGGAGTAGACTTGGAAAATGTCTGCTACATCGGCGATGACATAAACGACCTGGAAGTCATCAAGATGGTTGGATTTGGATGCTGCCCTGCAGATGCTATGCCTAAAGTGAGGGAGGCCGCTAGGTATGTAGCGAAGGCTAAAGGCGGCGAGGGTGTGATCAGAGAGATTACTCAATCAAGAATAATATCAAATATGCCATAAAAAGAAACATTAGATATACAATTAAAAAGAGGCAAAACCCATGAAATCAAAAATAAAAGGTATTACACAAAAGCTAATAGATTCTACTATAAATATGGCTTTTGCCATAGGGAATAAAATAGATAAAAACATACCTAATTATATTTTAAAAAGTAGTTTAAAATGCTATGAAAATAATACGGAAAATAATATTAGTTTCGTTTATCGTCCTAAAGCCACAAATAGAATATCATGTGCAAAATTGGAGTGCAAGAGTGAAAATAAGGTAGGGGTAATCCTACAAGGCCCGGTGATGGAAACTGACAATTTCACACTGGAAACTGTAAAACTATATAAAAGAACAATGCCAGAATCAATTATTATTTTATCAACGTGGAACAACACTAGCGATGAAATAATATCTAAATTTAAAAAACTGAATATAGAAATTGTCTTGTCTAACTATCCAGTACATACAGGCATCGGCAATATTAATTATCAGATTTTTAGTACTATGCAGGGAATAAGGCGTGCAAAAGCGTTGGGTGTTACTCATGTAATGAAAACCAGGACGGATCAAAGGATGTCACAAACGAACCTGGTAGAGTATTTAGATGCACTATTAGATAGCTTTCTTATAGAAGGAGAACTTTATAAAAAAAGGCAAAAAGAACGCATCATCGCATTACAAGGAAGCGTTGGTGGTAATATGTTTATTCCATACTTTATACCTGATTTTTTCTTTTATGGTAATATCGATGACATATCTACTTTTTTTTCGTATCCATTACAAATTGTGAATGAAACACGAGAGGAGAGGAGTAAGAAAATAGATGAACTCAAAAGAAGCACTGTATGGGAATATTATTATAACACCGCCCCAGAAATCCAAATCACATTGAATTACCTAACAAGAATAGGTTTTAGCAATCTAAGCATTTCATGTGAGTCATGGTGGGAGATAGTGAAGAATTTATTTATTTTTATTTCTTATGATGATGTAAGATTCTTTTGGCCGAAATACGATAATCATTATGATGAGAATTTTATAAGCATGAATTTTTCAAACAATGATATTACAGGTCATAAGACGTATGTGTGGAACTATCATAATTGGTTTCTTGTTGAAACCGGGAAAATAATATATTCCCACGATTGTGATGATTATATAAAAGAAAAGGCTACAGTGATTTAGTGGTCTATTTACTGGAGGAAATATGTCAAAGTCGTCAATGAAGAATTCGGTTTATAATGTATTATATAGGCTATTAAATGTGTTGTTTCCACTAATTACTGTGACCTATGTATCCCGAAGTCTTATGGCAGACGGAATAGGACAAATTTCATATGCACAAAATATAGTTTCTTACTTCACTATGCTTGCCCCATTAGGCTTACCATCTTATGGCACAAGAGAAATATCGAAGTCACGTTTGCAAGGTTGCTCCAAGATATATACGGAGCTATTATGCATAAATGGAATCTCGACTATTTTTTTTACATGTCTATATATTATTATAATAAATATGGTTCCAAAGTTTAGTAGCGATAAAGTACTGTTTTATGTTGTTGGAATCACTTTATATTTTAATTTATTTAATATAGATTGGCTGTATCAGGGATTAGAAGAATATAAATATATCGCCTTTCGAAGTTTAACAATAAAAATTGTTTGTTTAATTATGATTTTTATCTTCGTAAAAAATAAAGAAGACTACCTAACGTATACTCTTATAACCTCTTGTGGTACAGTGGGTAATTATTTTTTCAATATTGTAGGTGCACACAAAAGAGTTAGCCTATATTTTAAACAATTAAATATAAGAAGACATCTTCAACCTGTTATTTATCTTTCTTTTTCTTCTATTGCAATAGAACTATATAATGCTATTGGTGTTACAATTCTTGGTTTTATTGGGACTGATACACAAGTTGGCTTATTTTCGAATGCAAATAAGATAGTTAGATTAATTCAATCAGTAATATCTGCAATTGGATCAGTTCTTTTACCTAAATTAAGCTATTATTATATGATCAACGATCAAAATAACATAGATAAATTAGTAAATAAAGCATTAAAGATTATGATGCTTATTACAATTCCATCATCCTTGGGTTTAATTGGTATTGCAGATGAACTTGTCCCAATCTTTTTTGGTGATTCTTTTAATGATGCAATAACTACTTTAAAGATTCTTGCAGCTGTTTTGCCAATACTGGTACTTAATGTGTTATTTGGAATTCAAGTACTGATTGCTTCGGGCCAGGAAAGGAGATATTTATATACAGTTTGTATAGGGGCACTGGTTAGCCTGGCTTTAAATCCTCCTTTAATTTCATTCCTTTATCAAGATGGAGCTGCTATTGCTTCATTTATTAGCGAAGCATCAGTTGCATTTTGTACAATTCTATTTGCTAAAAGATTTGTTAAATTTGATAGAGATATTACTTGCTATATTCAAGTCCTTTTCGCTTCTATTTGTATGTTTGTTATAGTAAGTTCAATCGAATATATCAATCTAAATTTGAATAAGTTATATATATTGATAATATCGTTATTGACAGGTGTGATATCCTATTTCATTATACTGTTAATTTTAAGAAATAAGACATTATTGAGTTTAATTCATACTTTGTTTACTGCGCTAAAAAATAAAATTGCTTGAACAATCGAATTTTTTCAAAACAAAAGGATGTGAAATTATGAGAAAATTATTAATTCCTTCTGCAAAAATAGTTTCAGAAGAATTACAATCTATTGGAAAACTCCCTGCAATTATCTATCCTATAAATCAGAAGATCGTTTTTGACTATCTAATTGAACAATATCAAGATGATTGTGATATTGTTGATGTAATATGTTATGAGAACGCAGATAAGGTTCATCGCAGGCTCTCAGTGTATAATAATGATAAATTAGTCATCCACGATTTAAAGATTCTTGGAGACCTTGGGCATAGTATTTATGAGGGCTTAATCAACTATTCTGGTTCCGTAATAATCAACTTTGCGGATACTATAGTTTTTGATAGAATACAAGATATTACTGATGATTGCTTTTTTTACTCACAGGATGAAATGTCAGATAAATGGACTTATTTTGATGCTGTAGGAGGGATTATTACAGAAATTTATGATAAGATTAAAAAACCAGTAGTAGGTGAGAAATCATTATTTGTAGGCGTTTTTAAACTAAATAATGCTGAATTGTTTAGAACTTGTTTAGAAGAAGCTTTTTTAAAAGATAATCTTTTAATGAGCACTTTTTATTATGCTTTAGTTCTATATAGCAGAAAAAGACCTTTAAAAGCAATAAATACCTCAAATTGGTTTGACATTGGTCATCTTGAAAAATACTATGATACTCAAATTGAAGTCAAATCAAGAGAGTTCAATCATATTACGATTGATAAGGAACGTGGAATTTTGAAGAAAACAAGCGACGATAAAGAAAAATTTATTGGCGAGGTACTATGGTATTTAAGGTTACCGGCAGATATTGAGTATGTGAGGCCGCGTATATTTTCTTATTCAATAGAATATACCGCTCCCTTTGTATCAATGGAGTACTATTCTTACCATACATTACACGAATTGTTTCTGTATGGAGATTTAACAAATTCCCAATGGAAAGACATTTTTAGAAGAATTCGGTTTGTATGTAATGATTTTAAAAGATATACTGTTACTGGTGCATCTATAAAATCCTCTTTAGAAGATATGTATTTAACTAAGACATTAAACCGTCTATGTAAGTTGCGTCAGGATGAAGTGTTTAGAAATTATTTCACAAATGAAATATCACTAAACGGTGTTAAATATTATTCATTAGATTACGTGTGTAATATCTTAAAGAAGGTTATTCCCGAAACTCTTTATAACGTTGATACTTTTAGTATTATACATGGCGATTTATGTTTTGCGAATATTATGGTTGACAATAATCTTTCTTTTATAAAAGTAATAGACCCTAGAGGAAAGTTTGGTTCGTTTGATATTTATGGTGATACTCGTTATGAGATTGCCAAGCTCCTTCATAGTGTAGATGGTAAATATGATTTTATAATTAAGGATTTATTCGATATTGATATTGATGAGCGTAATTGCCGGATATACTACAAAGTAAGAGACCGAGAAAGACCGTATAATTTATACAATTTATTCTTAGATGTTTTTAAGGACGAGATTGGAGCAGATTTAAAAAGTATAGAACTTATAGAATCATTATTATTCTTTAGTATGATTCCGCTCCATAAAGAAAGCAAAAAACATCAGATGGCTATGCTTGCTACTGGATTAGAAATATTGAGTAGAGTGGTGGATATTAAATATGAGTAAAAGAGTAATTGGTATTGATATGATAAAGGCAATTTGTTGTTTTATGGTTATATGCATCCATTGTTCCATTTCAGATTTGTGTACATGGGGAGATATTTAGATGCTGTTTGAAAAAGTGCTGTACCAATTTTCTTTATGATTACCGTCTATTTTTCAATGATAATTATCATAGATATTATTGGTGAATATACTAACAACGTCAACAGATTTTCATCATTTTTGATCTATGTTGGGCGAGAATACAGTTTATATATTTATATATTTCATCCTATGATTTTGGCTGTGCTAAAATTTATGGATAATAGAGTTCAGATGACTATTGGAGGTAAAAGGTATATTATAACAGCTTTTTCTTCCTATTCTTTATCACGCTGATTGTTTCCATCACATGGGAAAAATTAGTATTGTTACTGCATAAATATATGATGCAATAAGGGAGGATTTTGGAAATGTTTAGTGACTATTCATTCGTTTTTGACATTGATGGAACACTGTGCCCAATCAAAAATAAAAAAGAAAAGTATGAAGACATTATTCCTTATTCAAATATGGTTGAAAAACTGCGTTATTATAAAAAAAATGGTGCAAAAATAATTCTTTTTACTTCTAGAAATATGAACTCTTATAATGGCAATATAGGATTAATTAATAAATATACTGCCCCAACTTTAGTGGCTTGGCTTGATAGGTGGAATATTCCGTATGATGAGATTATCTATGGAAAACCGTGGCCAGGACATAAGGGATTTTATGTGGATGACCGTACTGTTCGTCCAGATGAGTTTTTAAACTGTACTGTTGAAGAACTTGATATAATTTGCCAATGCTCAAAAGAACAATCTAAATAATTTGTGGGGGTAGACTATTATGGATAAACAAATGACTGTTATTATTACAATGGCGGGGCTGGGTTCTCGTTTCCGTAAGGCTGGATATACAGTTCCGAAGTATATGATAGAAGCTAAGGGTAAGACTTTATTTGAATGGTCTCTTGACAGCCTATTAGATTACAATAAACATGTTTATAAATATGTATTTGTTGTTAGAGCGGAGGATCAATCTGCCTATTTCATAAAAGAAAAAAGTAATATTTATGGGATCAAAAATGTCGAGGTGGTTGAAATTGACCACTTGACTGATGGGCAAGCAACAACATGTATGCTGGCTATGCCATATTGTGATCCTGACAAAGCGATTATGGTGTATAATATAGATACTTATGTTGAGCCATACGAAATGAAGTATTCGGATATTTCAGGTGATGGCTATATTCCTTGTTTTCACGCAGAGGGCAATCATTGGAGTTTTGCAAAGATTGACGAGAATGGAAAGGTTACAGAAGTACGTGAAAAAGTGCGCATTTCCGATAACTGTACACTGGGAGCATATTACTTCTCTTCTGCAAAGTTGTACATGAATTTGTATAACGAATACTATTCAAATTATTGCAGAATTGAAAAGAATGAGAAGTATATTGCACCTCTTTATAACTACATGATAGAAAAAGGGATGGAAGTGACCATCACCATTGTAGATGGAAAAAAAGTTCACGTACTTGGGACTCCGGAAGAACTAAACATATTCCTCAGGGAGGTTAAATGATGACGAGATTTGGTTGCTACTGGAAAGATATTACTCAGAATAGTATAGCTGGTTCAATTTGGACTGGCAGGCCTTTAAGAAAATTTATATACCGACTCTGGGGGCATTCCATTAATCGTAAATGTTCGATCATGCCTAATTGTTATTTGGGCATTGGAAAGGGGCATCTAAATATTCAGGGGGGGGTGTTTATAAACTACAACTGTTGGCTTGATTTAGGGGATGACATAGACATTGGTGAAAATTGCAATATTGCAATGAATGTCACAATTCTTAATAGTTCACATGAAATTGGAACATCAGTCAAGAGAGCTGGTAAACACTCTGCCAAACCAGTGCGAATTGGAAATGGCTGTTGGATTGGTGCAAATTCAATTATTATGCCGGGAGTTGAAATTGGAAATGGTGTAATAATCGCAGCGGGATCTGTTGTAACCAAGAATTGTGAAAGTAATTCTATTTATGCTGGGGTGCCAGCTCAGAAATTACGTGATCTGTATGATTGATCTGCCCCATCCAAAACCCACCGAACTGATTACCGTATTATGTGAGGTTTCAGTAGGAATGTCTTTGCGGTAAATCCACGGCTTAAGTTGCCGGGATGTGTGAAGAGTGTGGTTGTCACGGCCTGCGAAAAATGAAAATTCTGTGTCCCATTGAGAAGGAAGTGTTCCAGGCGTAAAAGAGCAGCTATACTCGTAAGAATCTGCCCGCCAAATGTGTTGTTTGAGGTTGTTTAGATCCTAATTCGTATCGGGATCTCTTCCTGCTTTTAGATGTATCTGTTGGAAAATGGGATTCGTATTCGTTCAGCATGTTGCTGACCATACCTTCATCAATCAGGACCGGCTCCGGCGTAGCCGGGGGTGAGGATCAGTTCGGCACCAGGATAGGTCTTCCCTTTCATTACAGCAGGACGGACACAGTTGAGTGAAGATGGATAACTGCGTTACATTGATAATCGTACTGCAAATGGCGGCCTGTGACGGCCAGTGTTGCGGAGCAAAACGGCCGCGATGCGGAGCTGAGCGGCCACCTTTCTCTTTGATTTAAAAATCCTCTATCCCTCATAATGAAGGAATACCGTGAGAACG
>CALWBS010000355.1 GCA_944376135.1 uncultured Enterocloster sp. | reverse complement strand
ACTATCTACTCCATATATTCTTGATAAATCTTTTACTGGTACCCATACGTATTGATTTCTTTCTTTTTGTAGGTTAAATACATTTATATCTGTTTGGGTTATTTCTCCTGTTGTTTCATCCGCTAATGTTGATACTTGACTTTCTTCGTTTTCTTCTGCGTTTGTTTGAGCTTTTGTCTCTTTTGCATCTTTTTCATCTGTTTTTTCCTCACTTTCTTCTATATTATTTGATAGCATTTCATTTGTAACATTAGGTTCTGTTTCATTATTTGTTATTGTTAAGTTTGCTACTTCTGAATTATTGTCGTTTTTATTTTCATTCATTTTATTTTCTGGTATTTCTTGTTGCTCTTCTTCATTTTTGCTTTTTATGTTGCTACTTTCTTCAATTTGGATTTTTTCGTTTTGACTTTCTTTATTTTGGTTTTCTTCGCTTTGACTTTCTGTGTTTTGAATTTTTTCATTTTGAGTTTCTTCATTTTCATTTAGTGTTGTAACTGTATTTGTGCTTGTTCCAGTTGCTTCGCTATCTACTAAAATTGTACTCCAATCAACATCTCCTTCATATATTACTAAACCTGTATTTGCTGATGTTTCTCCTGGTACTTTTGATGCTGTATAGCCTTTTGGTATTGGCACCTTTATTGGGTTGCCTTCTTCATCTACGTCCACTACTATTTCTCCTGCTTCATTTACCGAAGTACTTTCTACCCATGTTACTGTTTCTGAGTTTTCTGTTTCTTCTCCTGCTAAAGCTGTTTTTCTTTCCGCATTTGTTGTTATTACTCTTATTGTTGATACTGCTATTAGCACTCCTATTATTATGCATATGAATATTGCTTTACTTAAATTAAACTCTAGTATTACTCTTCCTTGTCCTTTTTGTTTCTTATTTATTTTCTTATTTTTATTATTTGCTCTTTTTTCCATATTGCCTCTTCCTTTCTTTTTTCTTTAGTCTTTTTTATATCTTTTTAAAAAGAAAAGCTATTTGGCAATATTATACTTTTCATACTTTTTCGTACGCAAAATAAAACATTGCTAAATAGCTTCATGCTTTTCATTTTTATTACTTGTGTTTTTATTTCTTTAGAATTACTTGTGTGTGTGTGTGTGTGTGTGTGTGTGTGTGTGTACAGCCCCAAGGGTTTCAAGGTTTACCATATTTTTTGCTCCTTTTGTTTCTTCATTTTTTCATTATTATATCATAATGAAATTGAGAGTCAATAGGATTTTTTTAGAAAATTTTATTCTATTTTTTTGTATCCTTGAAAAGGGTTTTTTTATGTATTTTTGTTATTAATTCTTTATATTTTTTGTAATTCATGAATTTAAACTAAGTAATTTTTTAAAACTATTTAGTTATATGAGTATTATGCTTTATTTTGCATTGGAATTAGTTTTTTATTTATATTTCATTTTTAACACCTCTTTTTCTGTATTTTTTTCTTTTGTTTTTCAATTAGTCAGCTAAATTTTCTTTCGATTAGCTTGTATTAATTCTCTTGGCATAATTTATATTTTATAGCCTTAACCGATATTTTTTGCAAATTCTGGTGATGTAGCAGGGGCACAGAATTTCATGATATTTATTTAATCAAAAGTAGAGAGCGACAGCCGTAAGTGACCGTTGCTATTCGGAACTGTGTCTTCACGTTGGTCTGCTGGAGCATAGTTGTCGTAGTCACAACTGCCCCCGCGAGCAACCCTGTCGTCGGTAGAGTAGACCTCTAATGTCCTGTCGTATACATTTCCTGCTAAATCATATATATTATTCGCTTTTGTGTAACTACTACTTCCTGTTGGAATACTTGTCCACGAATTTACTTCTTTTAGTGATGTTTCTTCAGGCGTAGTGGCTTCCGATGGTATATACCTAAATGTGGCATTGTGATAATTTCCCCAGGTTATTGAGTTATTTCCTACTAATGCATATGTTAACTCACTTCCATCAGATATCGTTGCATTTGATTCTACTAACCAATCCAATGTTTCATCCCATAATGAACCCCATATCATTGATGTTATAACATTTGTGTTATTACCTTTTAACTTTTTGCATTTTTCATACATTGTGTACCATGTTTGGAATTCTAGATTTGTATTCATCTTTCTTACTACTACTGCCGAACTTAAATTTCCTGTTTCATATCTTCCTATATAAAAACCTCCATATTTTTGTATACTTTCTATTGTTTCAACAAATAGTATTTCTAATTCGTTTGATAATAGTTCATGTTGTGTTTTTCCATCGATGTAACTTTGTAAGGCTGAATCTACATCATAATTAGTATTATAATGAGTTACATCTGGTTCTCTATATCTTGTTTCATCTAATATAGTCATTATTCCATTTGTTGATTCTGTCCAGTTATTTGCACTTTTTCCCCAACTTGAAAAATTATATAACTTTCCCCACAACTTTCCATTCTCATCTATTCCATATATTCTTGATATGTCTTTTACCGGTACCCATACATATTGATTTCTTTCTTTTTGTAGGTTAAATACATTTATATCTGTTTGGGTTATTTCTCCTGTCGTTTCATCTGCTAATGTTTCTATTTCATTATTTGTTATTGTTAAGTTTTCTACTTCTGTTTCATTTTGATTTACTATGTTTTGGCTTTCCTCATCTTTATTTAATGTTGTAGTTGAATTTGTACTTGTTTCTGCTACATCATCTACTAAAATTGTACTCCAATCAACATCTCCCTCATATATTACTAAGCCTGTATTTGCTGATGTTTCTCCTGGTACTTTTGAGGCTGTATAGCCTTTTGGTATTGGCACTTTTATTGGGTTTCCTTCCTCATCTACATCTACTACTGTTTCTCCTGATTCATTTACCGAAGTACTTTCTACCCATGTTACTGTTTCTTAGTTTTCTGTTTCTTCTCCTTCTAAAGCTCTTTTTCTTTCCGTATTTGTATTTATTTCTCTTATTGTTGATACTGCTATTAACACTCCTATTATTATGCATACAAATATTGCTTTACTTAAATTAAATTCTAATATTACTCTTCCTTGTCTTTTTTGCTTTTTATTTAATTTTTTCTTTTTATTATTGCTATTTTTTTCCATATTGGCT
>CALWBS010000354.1 GCA_944376135.1 uncultured Enterocloster sp. | reverse complement strand
GATAATATATACAAGGTTCGCGTGAGCGATACAAAAACAAGCTGCTGTGGCTCAGTCGGTAGAGCGTCGCATTGGTAGTGCGGAGGTCACGGGTCCGATTCCCGTCAGCAGCTCGCTCAAATAAGGTTCAGAAAAGCACGTAAAATCAAGGTTTTGCGTGCTTTTTTGTTGCCTGTTACGTAGGCGTTACGTAAGTCTTATGTAAGCATTACGTAGCCCTAAATTGGGGTAAAATGGCCATTTTTGTGGGGTAAGAATAGAGGCCGCTTTTCCCCTTTTGGGCCTGGTACGCAGTTTGTGCGGAAAATTAAAATGAAATCATCATAATTCCTGCTGAATAAAAAAATCAGGAGGAAAATAGATGGCAAAAAAGACAGAAGAAAAGCTGACAATCAAGTATGACATCCATAATAAGCAGGTAAGGGCCAGGGCTACCGTTATTTACATTGATGGGAGTAAGGGGAGGCCGGAGGCCCACGGCCAGACGCAGGCGGCGGCTCGAAAGGCGCTTATGGAAAAAATCGAACAGGTGAATAATCGTATCCGCTACGGAGAGAGGAAAAAGACAGGGGACATATCGCTGGGAGAGGCCGTCCTTGACAAAATAAAAGAGAGACAGGAAGCCTATGACCGAGATAAGGGGAGAGAAAAAATAAGAGATACAACATCGGCCAGAGATATGGATGTATATCGCTCCCTGCTGTTGCCGCATAAGATTGCCAAAAAGAAAATAAACCAAATTTTTCCAGGAGATTTAGAGGAATACAGGAAATTTTTGGAAACCGCTCAATATGACAAATGCCAGGTAAAAGACCCTAAGAAGCATAAGCCCAATATGCAGTATTATTCTGCCTCCACTCTTAACCGGATTATCCGTCTGGTGGTGGGAGTGCTGGATAATTATTACAGATATTCGGAGTACAAATCCCCCACCATAGCATTGCCGGCATTTAAACAACCGGTAAAAGCAAAGGATGAGAGTGATTTCTTGATGGGCGACGAAATCCAGGTGGCATTGGATTATTTTAGTGAACAGCGCCAGAAAGGCAAGTATAAGCTGGACGGAATCTATGCCGATCTGTTTTCCATGGCCCTTATGCTGGCTTGCAGGCCGGGGGAGTTAAGAGGTCTGCAAATGAGAGACTGGGACGCAGAAAAGAAAGAGCTAACCATCTGCCGGACAGGCGAGTATGGAGACGGTCGTGTGAAAACGGAAAGCTCTCAACGAGTATTGCCGATTCTGCCGGAGGTGGAAGAAATACTGAACAGGCGCTGTGCAAAATTAAAAAGCCATGATTACATTTTTCCCAATACGCGCGGGGGTATATTATCAGAGAGCAACGCAAACAAGAAATTAAAGAGGTGGCTCCGGGAGGCAGGGATTGAGAAAGACTTGCATTTTCATTCTTTGCGGGGTTCAGCCGCGTCCGACATGATGGAAAATGAAATGGAATTGGAAGTTGTATCGGCTCTTATGGGGCACTCAAAAATTGAGACAACACATAAGTATTACATCGCTATTTCACAGGACAGAAAAAGACGGTCACTGGAACATATGTCGCAGGTATACCAGGAAAGGAGAAAGAGAGCCTAGGGCTCTCTTTTTCTCTGGGCAATAATGGACTTGATATAAGACGAGTAGCTCATGCCCGCCTGGCTGGCCTCGGCCCGCAGCTGATTATACAGAGATACCGGCATAACAACCTGAGTGGTGATTGACTTATTCTCTTTCATGGATTTTACCTCCTTTTTTGATTTCAGAAGGAATTATGAAAATTTTTTTGGAGATATTTGCAAAAAGTGATTTTTTTTCGATTATCTGCAAACATCCATTTTTATAATTTACTTTGAAAGGAGGCGTTATATATGCGCGATAATAAGTTAGTTGCTGATTTGTATAAACAGAACGAACAGTTAAAGAAGGAGTTAGACAATTTAAAGGCAGAACTGCGGGTATGGTATGACAATGGCGTGCTTCTGACCAGTGCTGATAAGCAGGTGTTCTACCGCATGTATCGGGAGGAACAGAGGAAAAAGAGGGAAGAAGAACGAGAAAAAGCCAGAAAAGAGCTGGACAAAATCACAACCCGTATTTTGGTGCTTAAAAGGAAGGGGGGAGATAAAAATGAGGAAGGTGTATGATAGCGATTATGTCTCCGGTCTGGAACGCAAGGTTGCAGATTTGGAGGCGGAGCTGCGGGCCTGGAAGTTTAACGCCGTGTATCTGGATTTGGATGAAAAGTATGCGGTATGGGCTAGGGAGGCAGACGAGCGCCTGGAACAGATGGACGAGCGGGAGCGCCGGGAGATGGAGCGCATTGATGACATGTTGCAGGATTTAGGCTTATAAGCCCCGCAGGGCCCTCGGAGAGCCCGCCCTTGCCGCCAGGCAAGGTATAGCGGGTTATACCTTACCGGACGGGCAAGGGCTCTCCTGGGCGGCGGTATGGCAGAGGCAGGAAGGAGGAAACGGCGGTGGGAGTATTGGCATTACATGGGAGCAACTATAAGGCGGGCCAGATTGCGGCGCTGGACAGGCATAATCTCCGCGGTAATAGGCATTACAGCAATAAGGAGATTGACAGGAGCCGCACAAAAGAGAATGTTGTCCTGGTACGCGCAGAGAACAGCTTGTACCAGGAGGCAAAAAGGAGAATTGAGAAAGAGGTGGCCCCATATCAAAAGCGGAAGCTCCGCAAGGACGCGAACTGGATCACGGAATTTGTTGTGACTGTGCCGGAGGGGGTCAGAGAGCAGAGGAATGAAACTATACGTTATTGCAGGGCAGTCATTGATTATTTCGGGAGCCGTGTTGGTGTGGACAATATTGTATCGGCAGTTGTGCATATGGACGAGACGACACCTCACATGCACTTGGATTTTACGCCTATCGTCGGGCATACATTGTCGGCCAAGAAAATTATGACCCGCCGGTTTTTGCAGTCGCTCCACGATGAGCTCCCCCAATACCTGCAAAAGAGGGGATTCTCCGTTGAACGGGGAGTACATGAGCCGGAATTGGTGAAACAGAAAAGCCGGAATATTCATCGGTATAAAAGAGAGATGGAAACCCAAAAGGAAACCCTGGGAAAGCAGATACAGGCGTTACAGGCCGTGAAACAGGAGTTACAGAAAGAAAATTATAAAATGGCAGAGCGGCTCATAAGCCGCATGAAAAGCCGTGGATATGACAGATAACCCCGCCCATTTAGGGCGGGATTTCTTTTTGCGCGGAAAAAATGGATGCAAGATGCATAATTCTTCCTGATAAATTACGGAGGATTTTGCAATGAGAACAGAAAACGAAAAATTGAGTGAGTTAAAGCGCAGGACGGGTGCAACCGTGCGCCAGTACGGCATGAGCAACCATTTTGACTATTTTGCAACTTTTACCT
>CALWBS010000353.1 GCA_944376135.1 uncultured Enterocloster sp. | reverse complement strand
GGACGGAATCCGAACTTCATACCTGTATCCCCAAGATCCGCAATATTCATAGCCGGCGAACCGATAAATCTAGCAGTAAATAGATTATTGGGGTCATAGTAAATATCTCTTGGCGCTGCTTCCTGCTGAATTTTCCCTCCACTCATTAAAACAATAGTATCTGCCATACTCATAGCTTCTACCTGATCATGGGTCACATACACAAAAGTGGTTTTCAGCTTCCTATGTAGTTCAATCAGCTCCACCCGCATCTGAACCCGAAGCTTTGCATCCAAATTTGACAAAGGCTCATCCATAAGAAAAACCGAAGGTTTTTTTACCATAGCTCTTGCCAAGGCCACCCGTTGGCGCTGGCCGCCCGATAGAGTACTCGGCTTCCTGTCCAAATACTCTGTCAATCCCACGGTTGTACAGATCTCCTCTATCAAATGCTCTCTTTCTGCTTTAGGAACCTTATTATTTTTTAGACCGAATTCTATATTTTCCCGTACAGACATGGTAGGATAAATAGCATAATTTTGAAATACCATAGCAACTCCCCGCTTGCCCGGAGCAATCGCAGTCACGTCTTTTCCTCCAATCAAAACAGCGCCTGAGGTTTGAGGCCCAATTCCTGCTATCATTCTCAGGAGAGTTGTTTTCCCGCATCCCGATGGGCCTACCAAAACTGTAAAACTGCCATCTGCGATCGTTAAATTTAGATTTTCAATCACTATATTTTTTCCAAAGCCTTTTGTTACATTTCTAAATTCAATAGATGCCATCCTGCGTTCCTCCTATCTCGCCCCGGCATATTTTATTAACTCTGTCATCGGCTGGCCATCTGTATCTGGCAAATCACACCCCAAAATTTTTGCATAAGTAGGAGCTTGATCCACCAGCCTCGCTGAATCCAGAATTACTCCGTCCTTAAAATCCGGCCCTTTCGCCACAAAAAAAGGCTGCGGCCCTTTCTCTGGCAAATGCCCGTGTGTCGCATTTCCATACCGATAATCCGACAAATCACAGTCACTCACAAGAGGCCGTAAGGTTGACTGGCCAAAAGAAGTATATCCGTCCGTCTCTATGACAAAGGAAAAATCGCCTCCCAGGTGTTCTCTTTCCTCGGCCTCATTTTCCGTCATCACTTCGCCGATCCCGTAAACACCTTCATCTCTCCACTTATATAACAATGATTGTATCTTCTGATACAACATTTTATTAGCAGGATCTTTTAAATACACTAGGGCTGACAAACCATTGGAAAGGCAATATACGTCCCACTCCACGATTTTCCCTTGATTGTCAGTCCGCAAAAGTCCAGCATCTACAAATAGAACATTTAAATTAACAGTCCGTTTGATTTCCAGTTGTCCATGATCACTGGTCAGTACCAGATTGACGCATTCGGCAAATCCCGCCTTCTTAACTGCATCCATAATCATGCCAATAAACCGGTCTGTTTCCTCAATTCCTCTAGTTACCTTGTTATTAAACAGACCTGACTCATGTCGGTATCCATCAATATTTGCCGGATGAAGCATAAGAAGATCCGGTTTTTTCTCTCGAATAATGTCACATGCACAACTCACCAAAAACTCATCGCACATTGGGTGAGTCCGCTCCACTAAAAGATTCTGATTTCGTTCAATCACTTGAAGCATTGCCTCATCAGAGCCGGCCCTTGTAAATGCTTCCCGCAGAGTTTCCTCCTTATTCTGCGTCCAATATTCCGCTATTAAACTGTCGATATCTGGATGGCAAGCCGTCACAGGCCAGAAAACCGCAGCGGTAGAATATCCTGCACGCTTGGCCGCTGTAAATATATCCTCTGCTTTGACATAGGAATGGAACCAAGTCCACGGCAAAGTCTCCATAGACGTCTTCCAATCAAAATTGCTTATCACGCCATGTTTATTCGGATAAACGCCTGTTACCATCGTGGTATGACACGGATAAGTAACCGATGGATAAATCGAGCGGACATGTTTCACCACAACTCCGCCTTCTAGATATTTTCGATAATTAGGCAATGTTTTTAAATATTCAAGATCTTCTGATACCATTGCGTCAGCCGATATTACAATCAGCTTTTTTCTCATAAAGCATACCCCGCTTTCATATCGAACATATTTGTATCATAGCATGTTTATTTCAAAAGTCAATATTTTTTTATAACTTTTTGATTCATTTTCTGTTTTTCGTCTTTTCAATCGCCTATAATATCTAAATTATATTCTTGTATTTCATCTATTTTTGCATGTTTTAACATATATTTTGATTTTTTCCAAATAACTCATTGACTTTATTCAGGAATATGTTATGATAGCCTTATGTTTGAATCGAATCATTATTTTGTTTGTTTTAAACATATATTGATAATTCTATAGCAGTCCGACTGCTGTCAGGAGGAAACTTATGATTATCACAGTGACCCTTACCCCTGCGTTGGATAAAACGGTACTCATTCCTAATTTTTCTATCAACCATGTGAACCGTATTATTCAGCTACGTACAGACCCGGGCGGAAAAGGAATCAACGTTTCTAAAGTACTAAAAGAATTCGGCTGTGACTCCCTAGCAATGGGAATTCTGGGCGGGACGGTAGGTGCTGACATTAAGGATCGGCTTGACCAAATGGGAATTTATAACCATTTTATATTCATACCAGACAACACTCGCACCAATTTGAAAATTATAGACCCTGATCTAGGAACTAACACAGATATCAACGAACCCGGTCCTCCTGTCTCTCCCGACACATTAGAGCAGATGCATTCTATCCTCGCAGCCCACCTATCCCCGGGAGATATCGTAGTATTGGCTGGTAAACTTCCGCCCAATATTAGCCCCGCCTATTATGGCACACTTATCAGACTATGCCGGGAACACAACGCAAAGGTTTTTCTAGATACAGATGCTGAATTTTTAAAAGAAGGGATTAAAGAGAGCCCCTTTATGATTAAACCGAATCTGGACGAGCTGGAACGAGCTTGCGGTTGCCGTCTAGAATCCATAGAAACAATTTGCCGCCAAGGATGTCAGCTTCTTGAATACGGAATATCTCTTGTTGTTGTATCTCTTGGCAAGGACGGCGCTGTCTTTCTCACCAAACAAAAGGGTATTTGGGGGCATGGCATTTCTGTCTCTGTCAAGAGCACTGTAGGTGCTGGTGATTCCATGTTAGCCGCTATTGCATGGGCCGTAAGCCAGCAAATGGATCTTTCACAAACCGTCCGACTGGCTATAGCCTCCAGCACAGCCAATGTATTACGTCCCGGAACAGATACTGCTTCATATGCTGAAATCGAACCTTTTTTACAACAGGTTCAGATCCAATATCTATTTTAAAAAGGAGGAATACTCATGAAAACACGTGCATTGCGTCTTTATGGCGCAAACGATCTCAGGCTCGACACTTTTGAACTTCCCCCCATTCGAGAAGATGAAATTTTGGTGGAGGTGATTTCTGATAGTCTCTGTATGTCCACTTATAAATGCGCACTTCTGGGCAAACAGCATAAAAGAGTACCTCAAAATGTCGATACCCATCCTACGATCCTGGGCCATGAATTCGCGGGCATTATCCGAGAAGTCGGAAAAAAGCACCAAGAAAAATTTCAGCCCGGCATGAAATTTACTATTCAGCCCGCTTTAAACTATAAAGGTTCCATGTGGTCTCCCGGTTATTCTTACGAATACTGCGGCGGAGACGCCACTTACTGCATTATCCCCCCCGAAGTCATGGAATTGGGATGTCTTCTAGAATATAAAGGAGACGCATTTTTCGAGGCTTCCCTGGCCGAACCCATGTCTTGTTCAATCGGGGCATTTCATGCCAGTTATCATACCAAAATGGGAGACTATCACCACACAATGGGAATTCAACCTGGTGGAAAAACCATTATACTCGCCGGAGCTGGCCCTATGGGACTTGGGGCTGTGGACTATGCGATCCACGGCAACCGCAGGCCTGGGCTTCTAGTTGTCGCCGATATAGATGAAAAAAGGCTTCAGAGAGCTTCCTCTCTTTTTTCCTCTGAAGAAGCACTGCAAAATGGTATTTCCCTGATTTTCAAAAACATTAGCGACACAGAAAATCCGGCGGCCATTTTAAATGAGCTGGCCGGTGGTGAAGGATATGATGATGTATTTGTCTACACCCCGGTTCGATCTGTAGTTGAACTTGGATCCGCCCTTCTTGGAAAAGATGGATGCCTCAATTTTTTTGCTGGTCCTACAGACAAAAATTTTGAAGCCTCTATGAATTTTTATAAGGTACATTATTCTTCTGCTCACGTCATGGGTACTACTGGTGGAAACACACAAGATATGTTGGAATCTTTAGAATTGACTGCGGCAGGGATGATTCATCCCGCTCTTATGGTAACACATATCGGCGGACTGAACGCGGCAAAAGATGCTACTTTGCAGCTTCCCTCCCTTCCCGGCGGAAAAAAGTTGATTTACACCCATATTGATATGGAATTAACGGCTATTGACGATTTTTCAATCAAAGGTGAAACAGATTTACGCTTTGCACACTTAGCAGAAATTACACAGCGCAACAACGGACTATGGTCAGCAGAGGCAGAAGAATATCTCTTATCACATTGGAAAGAAATATGATTTTTTGATTGGCGGAAAGGAGGGTTTATGAG
>CALWBS010000352.1 GCA_944376135.1 uncultured Enterocloster sp. | reverse complement strand
AGATCGGTGCCCGCCTGGGCAAGGAAAACTTCTGTGATTATTTCGAGGCCTTCGGTCTGCGGGAAGCCACCGGCATCGACCTGCCGGGCGAGATCAAGCGCAGCGAATATTATACCGCCGACCGGATGGGGCTGGTACAGAGTTTTGGACTATGAAAAAATAACGTATAAACGATAAAAAATAAGCTGCTCCTGCGGGATGAAACGCAGGAACAGCTCTTTTTTGGTGTGAATGCCCGTTTTACCGGCACAAAAGAGGGTCAGTGTACCGGGTTCCGGGCCTTGCAGATCAGCTGGGTCATGGTGCCCATGGGGCAGTAGACGCACCAGCTGCGGGGCTTGAAGAGGGCCATCGTCACAAGGCCCAGCACGGTGGAAGTGAGCATGACGCTGTAGAAGCCGAAAGCAAACTGAGCCACGCCGGGGTGGAACAGTGTGCCGTGGTAGGCCCACTGCCAGGGCAGCTTGAAGGTCCACAGCAGGGTGACGACCTGTTTGAGATCCTGGGCGCCGGCAAAGACCAGCCAGGTGTTCCAGAGCATCACGAAGAACATCACAAAGAAAAAGGCCAGAAAGGCGTAGCGGAATGCCTTGCTTTTCATCCAGCGGGGAATATCGTGTTTGCGGGACAACCCGAACCGGCCGCCCAGCAATCCAAAGAGCTGGCCCCGGCCGCAATAGCGGTTGCAGTACGCCTTGCTGCCCGTTGTGATCGAGATGAGCAGCGGCAGAAAAAAGCAGGCCAGACCCAGCCAGGCAAACAGGATGTTGAAGAAGCCCAGCA
The DNA here is from genome assembly GCA_944376135.1 of uncultured Enterocloster sp. Lineage (GTDB taxonomy): Bacteria > Bacillota > Clostridia > Lachnospirales > Lachnospiraceae > Enterocloster. The sequence goes on along the minus strand of CALWBS010000352.1, from coordinate 3,843 downwards.
CCAGGTAGAGCAGCGAAACGATCCACAGATAGTCATACCAGTGTTTTTTCATGCTTCTATCTCCTGCAGCTGGATCACGCTAGCCGGACATTCCCGGACACATTTCCCGCAGCCTACGCACTTGTCCGGATTCACCCGGGCGGTGATGCCGTGGAGCACCTGGATGGCGCCCAGCGGGCATACCTTGACACAACAGCCGCAGGCCACACAGTCCCGTTCTTCCACAACGGCCTTGCGGCGCTTCTTCCCTGGATTCATGGAAAACCCTCCTTGCAGTTACTGCCAGGAGTATACCGGAAAAGAATCCGCTTTACCGTGATGAGATCACCAAGGCGTTGGACCTTGTGACGCATGCTAGCCTAGATACCGGGGAAGAGCGTCCCGGCGCAGCACCAGAAAGTTCCCGATGCGTACCTGTTTTCCATCTTCCATGATAGTGGGACGGCAGTACCAGCGGGTGCTTTTTTCGCTTTCGCGAACCAGTGCCTTGCCAAAGACAGGCTGGAGAATCTCCCGCTGAAAGCGATTGCGGCAATCCTTCAAAGCAGACGGCCAGGGCGTTGTCTGGATGAAGGCATCCCAATAGCGGTCGTAGGCCAGGTACAGCTTGCCATCCTCTACCCATCCGAGACGGGTTGCATTTGTACAGTGCAGATATTCTTCCTTGCTCTGGAAGATGATCGTCGAACCGTCCGGGATGTGGGGACTGCGGCAAAACTGCAAGAAATAGTTTGCAAGATAAGGCCAGATTTCCCGGCTAAGTGTTTTGCGCAGCGGGAGAATCTTATTCAGCTCGGAAAAATACCCGCTGAAGTCCCCGAAAGTCGGACCCTTTGGTAATGTAAAGGGGATTGTGGGCATATGATCCAGAATATCTGGGGATTGGCTCAGCAAGAGAAGCATGCTGAGATGGGAAAGGTATGGTTTGCAATCCTCTTCAGAACACTTTTTTGAAAACAGAGCAAAGGTCGTATCCGCCGGGATACGCAGAATGCTTTTGGGGTCATTTTTGCTGCGTTTTATGGCAAGCGAAATGCGCCTATAGAATTGTAAACGAAGGAGGGGCTCGTCGAAACCTGCGTCCGTGGAACGGATTTTGTCGAGGGTCTTGCTGGCTTTCCAATGAATCTGAAGCAGGCGGTGGTTGGCTTCGACCCAGGCGTAAAAATTGATAAGCCGGTCCGCAATCATTTGTAAGGAAAGCAAGTCGTCCTGGTTCGGGAAATAAACAGCCGAAGAATTTTGATCGTCGGTCAGTCCATCTTCCCGGAAAGCGCCTAACTCGCGGAGAGAAATGGAAACCGAGGGATATCCTTCCGGCAGCCGCACATTGCCCAGCAACAGGGTAGGGGCGTAGGGCAGTAAACAAAAACAATCATAGACGGTGAGTGTCCGCGGTTCCTGAAACAATACGATGCACAGTTTGCGGGAAACCTTGGAAAGGCGTGTGAAGAGGCGGTCCAGGGGCGCACCTTTCTTCTCTACGAAAACCTGCCAGAAAGAATTGCTTTGCAGAAGCGGGGAAGAAGCGTTCTCTGGTGCCGGAAAATCTTCCAGCGTCAGAAAAGGCTTTGTTTTCAGTAAAGGAATGGCATCTTTCAGTTCGGTGTGAAGCAGTAAAGCACCCGGGAGATAATTACAGCAGACGGCATACAACAAGGCAGCTGTGAGAAAAGTGCAGCTGTTATTGCGGCTGGCGTAGAGCAGCCATTTCTGAGCGCTTTGGGTAAGGCCTCTTGTCAGGAGTGCCTGCTGGTGTTCCTCCACAAGGAAGGGGGGGAGCAAAACGGGTACCGGAGGAAAGGATAGGTTGTCTCCGGGAAACACCGCTCCCAAAGAAAGGCAGCGGTCTGCTCTGTGGTCAGTTAACGCCAGGAAGGAGGCAGCCCCGGTTTGTATTCCGTTTGGAGGGCTTATACCCGGCTGTATACAGCAGTGGGTCAAAAAACCTGTCAGAGAGTTTTGGACGGCCAGGTATTGGTGATAGAGCACGGTGACGAAAGAATTGCAGATTTCTTTTTCAGCCGATGTTTGCAGTTTTAAGCGCTCCTCTTCTTCTGGTGTCAGAAACGATCCGGCTGCGGGTTCGGGCGAAAAATGAATCTGCTTATGAGACAGCTCCCACCCCTGGGTGTGCAGCCCCAAGGCCCAAAAATATGCGACGGTAGGGTGCAACTGCATAGTGACCGGCAGCTTTTTGGTGTTTTTTTCCAGGAAGAGAAAGGATGGGACAATTCCAAACAGCAGATAGATCTGCTCCTGCAGGAGCTTACGCAGAGCGGACAGTTTCTGGACTCTAATACCGTACCGGGCAAGTTCTCGGGAAAGCCTCGTAAGCGGGGTGTTCTGCAGTGTGGGCAGGAAGATGAAATCAACCGGTTCACAGCTTACGGTTACTTTTGCGCCTGGCGGGCCGGCGTGCTCCATTTCTTCACGAAAGGACAGGCGACGGGCTTTGGTGCGATACAGACATATCATTACCGAAGAAGTGTAGCCAAAGGGTTGGTCGGAAGCTCGAAAAATGGCAATCGGGCAAAAGTGGAAGGCTTTGGATTTATTCTCCCCTACAGAGTAGGAAAGGCCTTCGATGGCAAGGCCGTTTGTAAATTCCACAGGGATCGCGTCTTCATCCAAACTGCGAATATGGTAAACATACTTGAGTTGGCCGATCCAGTAAAAACATTCTGAAAATTTACAGACTGCGTCCGGGCTGTCGCCAAGTATGCAGGGGGCGGGGACTGTATGGGCCAACCGCTGGTTCACCTTTCTCGACCGTTGACTTCGCGAAGACGGGCTGCCGGAGACCTCCTGATCTGGGGCAGTGTATGCTTCCTTCCAGGCAGCCATTAATCCGGGATTCGCCAGGAATTTTTTGAACTCGCTGTTGCTGCTTCGGAAGGGAGGAAGGATGTATAACTCTCCAGCTGGCATGGGATAGCCTCCTTTTCTACAATCCCAAAAATACAAAAAATATAGTATATATCTTTTATTATATTAAATTATAATATGAAAATTCTGAGTATACAATAACGAACGGTGCAGGAAAATGTAAATTTTTATTACGGTCTGAACAACAGATCCCGGTACCCTTCTGCGGACGTCAGCCCTGGAGTTCATAAAAAAATATACGGCCGTAACAGCTACCAGTAATCGCAGTGACGATTGCCTCAGCAATCGAAAATACCGCAGGAAAGTTCCGCATATTATTGTCTAAAGAAACCCTGCAACGCTGCGTACTGAAAAGGAGGTGCCAAGTATGGGCACACAATACGTTACGGTCACATTCTCCACCGAAGCGGGAAGTAGGACGCTGGCGGACTGCCTGGAGCAGCTGCTGAGCAACCTGAACCTGGAAGCAACGGAGGAGGATGACCTGTGAAAAAAAATGGAATGCGGGAGTCCGCCCGCCGGGAGGAAGCCGCCATCTATCTGCGGCTCTCCTCGGCCGATGGCCCGGAAGCGGAATCGGACTCCATCCAGAACCAACGCACCTTCCTGCGGGAATGGGCACAACAACATGACATTGCCATTGTCCGGGAATTTGTGGACGATGGTCATACCGGCACAGACTTTGCGCGTCCCGGTTTTCAGGAACTGAATCAGTGCCTGATGGATGGCAGCGTGCGCTGCGTCATCGTCAAGGACCTTTCCCGTTTGGGGCGTAACTATGCCGAAACCGGGCGATATCTGGAAGAAATCTTCCCACGTTTGGGAATCCGGTTCATCGCCGTCAACGATCAATACGACTCTGCCAGCAACAGCGACAGTGTCCAGCAGATGGCCGTATTCAAAAATGTATTCAACGATTTATATGCCGCTGATGCCAGTGCCAAGGTGAGGACC
>CALWBS010000351.1 GCA_944376135.1 uncultured Enterocloster sp. | reverse complement strand
AGTAGTCGGCATAATACGAGGCCAGACGCTGGCTGCCATAGCCGCCTTCCGAGATGCCGAAAACGTAGATGCGGTTGGGATGGACGCTGTCCGATAGCAGGGCCTGCCGCAGGAGCTTCTCCCACGCATATTGTTTGGAACGCTGGTACCAGCGGTAGTAGGCGCCTTCGTTGGGTATCTGCGGAATGAAGTAGAGGGAGGGAGCATCGTCGAAGCGGCTGCAGATCTTCAGTCCGGTGGCCCATTCCTGAGCCCGCGGACCAGAACCGTGGAGATAGAGGAAGAGGGGCAGGCCTTCGGTCGGAGCGGGGCTTCCGATTGCTTCCTTCCGGCCCCAGTAGAAGTTCAATACGGCGTTCGGTTCCAGCTCTTCGGGCAGGTTCCAGTGGCCGGCAGACTGTTCGGAGAGCGGAGCAGGGGCGGGCAGCTTCTCTTCTTCATAGGCTTCGTTGGCCTCTTTCCACAGTTGCCAGACGGCTTCGCGAGCGGCATCCACGTCTTTCAGCTTCAGGCGGACGGAGGTGTCGAACGTCTTCTCGTCTCCCGCCAGGCGGGCAGTGAAGAAAGCGGTGATGCCGGTCCGGCTTTTCTCGTTCAAAAGTTGGTTCTTTTGGGGAGTGGCGGCCTGTGCGGCCAGGCTGCCGGCCATTCCGGCCAGCAGCGCGTATGTGCAGAGAGTGCGCTTCATGTTTTCGGTATTATTTGTTTCAGTTTAAAATCTTCGCAAGTTATCAAGTTTTTCTGGAATCTGCAAACCGGTACCCTTAAAAGATGTGTCCCCGTTCAGGCTTCATGCGTCTTTCTTCCTCTTTAAAATGTTAACGTGATATAAAATATAGTATTATGTAATACAAGGTACCTATATAATACATATATTTGTGCCATACAAAATAATCAAGAGAACCAATCGTTTGAGATATGAATGTAGACAACGTAAAATCACAGATGCGCAAGGGGATGCTGGAATACTGCATCATGCTGTTGCTGCACAGGGAGCCGTCCTATGCTTCGGACATCATCCAGAAGCTGAAGCAGGCCCGGCTGATTGTGGTGGAGGGGACCCTCTATCCGCTGCTGACCCGCCTGAAGAACGACGACCTGCTGGGGTATGAATGGATCGAGTCGACACAGGGACCGCCCCGGAAATATTACCGGCTCACTCCGAAGGGAGAAGGTTTCCTGCAGGAACTGGAAACGGCCTGGCGGGAATTGAACGAAACGGTGGAGCACATCCGCCGGAACGGGACGGAATAACAATGGATTCATGCAAATTAAAAAAAGAACATAACAATGAAAAAGACACTGACTGTAAACTTGGGCGGAACGGTATTCAACATTGACGAAGATGCCTACCGCCTGCTGGACAACTATCTGATGAACCTGAAGGCTCACTTTCGCAAGGAAGCGGGAGCCGACGAAATAGTGGACGACATCGAACGCCGCATCTCCGAACTGCTGGCCGAGAAGCTGGACGGAAACCGGCAGGTGATTACCCTGGCCGATGTGGAAGGGGTGATAGCCCGTATGGGCAAGCCCGAAGAGATGGACGATGCCGACCGTGAGTCGGAGCAGCGTGCGGGAGAAGGTTACGGACCCGGCTCGTGGACACGCAGCGAAGAAACGGTGAAGGTACGCCGCAGGCTTTTCCGGGACCCCGACAACAAGGTGCTGGGCGGTGTGTGCAGCGGCCTGGCTGCCTATCTGGGTTGGGACACGACGCTGGTGCGTCTGCTGCTGTTTGTCATTCTGATTTTCGGATATGGCACGTTGATTCCGATCTATATCGTCTGCTGGATCATCATTCCCGAAGCCCGTACGGCAGCCGAGAAGCTGAGCATGCACGGCGAGGCGGTGACGGTGGAGAACATCGGCAAGACGGTGACCGGTGGCTTTGAGCGGATGGCCGACGGCGTGAACAGCTACATGCGTTCCGACAAGCCCCGCACCCTGTTGCAGCGCATTGGCGACGGACTGGTGACGCTGGCCGGATGTGTTTTGAAGGCGGGTCTGATCATCTTGCTGATTGTATGCGCTCCGGTGCTGTTTGCCCTGGGCATCGCGTTCGTGGCCTTGCTGTTTGCGGCCATTACGGTGGCCGTAGAAGGGGGGAGATGCCCTCTTCTCGCTCTTCCCCACGATGGACATCGTATTGCCGGCTTCGCCGATTGCGGCCATTGTGATGTACATTGCCGGCATTCTGTTGGTAGCCATTCCGCTCTTCAGCCTGCTGCACACCCTGTTCCGCAACCTGCTGAAGTGGCAGCCCATGTCCGGCGGGTTGAAGTGGACCTTGCTGATACTGTGGCTGGTCAGTGCGGTGGTGTTTGCCCTGTGCTTCACGTGGGGCGGCTTCTCCTTCCCCGATTTCTATCTGGGACGTGAATACATGTCGGTGTGACCAACCGCGTTCATAGGTACAAAAAAAGAGGCATCTTCCGGTGCCTCTTTTTTTGTATGTTTCCGTTTCTTATTTCTTCAGCCACTTGTCCAGCCACTCGAAGAAGACGCGCTGCCACAGCACGCCGTTCTGGGGTTTCAGCACCCAGTGGTTCTCGTCGGGATAGATCAGCAGTTCGGCCGGTACGCCACGCATCTTGGCGGCATCGAAGGCGGCCATGGCCTGGTTGGCCAGGATGCGGTAGTCCTTCTCGCCGTGGATGCAGAGAATGGGGGTGTCCCATTTGTCCACGAACTTGTGCGGCGAGTTGGCAAAGGTACGTTGGGCCGTGGCATTGTCCTTTTCCCAGTAGGCACCGCCCATGTCCCAGTTGGCAAACCATTTTTCTTCCGTTTCCAGGTATTGCATCT
>CALWBS010000350.1 GCA_944376135.1 uncultured Enterocloster sp. | reverse complement strand
GATTGTCATGGATAATATGCGTACCCATCATGCAAAAGCGGTAAAGAATCTTTTGGAGGAGAAGCATGTGCAATATCTGTATCTTCCGCCATATAGCCCGGACTATAATCCGATTGAGCAAATGTGGTCAAAGATAAAAGCAACTATGAGGAAGCAAAAAGTACGTGCTGCTGCCCTTTTGCCCGAGGCCATCGGAAAAGCTTTTTCTGCCATCCGTATATCGGATTGTATTGGGTGGTTTCATGCGTGCGGTTATGTGCAATAATTTATTGGTTTGCTATAGTTGGTATTAACAGAAGTGTGATTGAAGACTGGGCTTTTGAAATTCTTTAAGATGGTTCCTGAAAGGTAGAGATGATAGAGATTTGTCAGAAGATGTGATACCGACAGCGATGGGGGTATATGTTAGGTGGAGGCAAACTTGGATTTTATAGAAGAATATCTTATGATGAGTCCCGCCAACTGTAGTAAGAGCTCCTATCCAGAAAGTTGCCGGTTAAAAGTGGGCCATCTGTCTTCACCGCTGATAGCAAGAACTGGCAGGAGCAGAATTTTATGGCAACTTCTAAATTGGCACAGCAGATGGAATCGAGATATAGGCATATATTGGCTACTGTTTATCGTGATAAACCGAAAATGTATTAGGAATTGGCCAAAAAGAACTAATGGGGCTTAATTCAGGAGATGGACATTGTGGGAATCAATATTAAATCGAAAATTCCAGAAATAGTGGGAATAGATTTATTTTCCGGTGCAGGTGGTATGTCTCTTGGAGCAGAATTAGCAGGTGTCAGTGTTAAGTATGCTATAGAGAAAGACAAATATGCTGCGGAGACGTATCAGGCTAATCACAAGAATACAATAATGATTAATCAAGATATATGTGAAATAGATACCAATATTTTAGATATTGAAGGCGGTTGTTGTATTTTATTTGGAGGAGCACCCTGTCAGGGTTTTTCAACTTCTAATAGGCGAACGAATAATAGAAACAATCCTCAGAACTGGCTTTATTTAGAATTCATACGGTTTTTAGAGAACATTCAACCAGAGTGGTTTGTATTCGAAAATGTAACCGGTCTTGTTGAACTAGAATCCGGTTGTTTTTTTGAAGAGATATTAAATGATTTTGAAAAAAAAGGATATAAATGTTCATATGCCATACTTAATGCAGCTGATTTTGGTGTTCCACAGAAACGAAGCAGATTGTTTATTGTCGGTTCAAAATCTGGAATTGAAGTTGATTTGTTGCCTCTTAAAACCAAAAAAATAGTTACAGTTAGGGAAGCGTTTCAGGACTTACCTTTACTGTATAATGGTGCTAATATAGACGTTATGCCATATGCTTGTGATGCGACAAATGAGTATTCAAAATGCATGAGAGGAAATTTGGAAAAGTGCACAGGAAATTTGGTTTCCAGAAATGCACAATATGTAATAGAAAGATATAAATATGTTAAACAAGGAGAAAATTGGACATCTATACCAGAAAATTTAATGAAAAATTATGCTAATTTGTCAAAATGTCATACTGGTATTTATTATCGATTATTGGAAAATCGTCCATCAGTAGTGATCGGGAACTATAGAAAAAATATGTTAATTCATCCACATCAAAATCGTGGATTATCAGTTAGAGAGGCTGCAAGATTACAGTCATTTCCAGATATATATACATTTAAGGGTAGCATTGGATATCAACAACAACAAGTTGGAAATGCAGTTCCACCATTGTTGGCTAAACATGTCTTTGAAACAATAATAAACAATATGTGAGGAGACCAGCTATGAAAAGTCAAGTATTAATTAAGCAAAATTCATTTTTCTTATCGATAGTAAAAAAGAGTAATTTTAATAAAGCTGCCGGATGGGTGCGTTTTCAAGTCTATCGAGACTGGCATACAAATCCTCTTATTCGAGGTTAAAATAAACTTCCCCGGTGGGATCCTCAAATGCCGTAAAGGCATTTGCCTCCTACATTTCAGGAGCGGTGTATTCGCCCCAACCTTGCTTCGCTCGGTATTAGTTTGAACGATGCAAGCAAGCATCGGTGAATATCTCCTCCTATGATTTAACATCGTCAGTAAGCATCTTCCGGATGACTCTGACAAGCTTGCCGGTACAAGAGCATTGTAGTGTGTCCTGCCTTCGGCTCTCTTAGCGTCACATAATAAGCCTTGAAAGTCGCATTGTTGTTTACAACATTATGGGCTGCATTCATAAGGGCATAACGCAGTACGCGGGACCCTCGCTTGGACATACGGATCTTCTTAGCCTGAAAATTTCCGGACTGGCAAACAGACGGGGCCAGTCCGGCGAACGTAAGCAGCTTACCTGGTGTAGAGAAGCGATGAATATCACCGATTTCCCCAAGGATCATTCCGCCATTGATAGAACCAATGAAAGGAATTGCCATAATTACAGAGTGCAGGCAGATGACAATATTTGCCATTTCAAGCTCTGTATGAAATAACTACCTATCCAATAACTCAATCTGTTCAATGGTCTGAGTTATTTGAATAGACAAAGAACTGTCACTGACACCGACAGACTTGCGAGCGAGAACGCTTAAATCTCTGGCCTTATCTTTACCAAAATGACCGTGGGGAGCCTCTTGGAGAAGATGGGCAAGATGAGTCAAACGCATGGAAGCGATGTCATTAGGTGTCGGGGCCTCCTTAAGGAGGGCATAGACAGAGTTCTGATGCAGACCGGAGTTGAAAAAGTACTGGAGTTCCGGAAAGGCCTGGTCAATGTAAGAGGTCAGCTGAATTTTCAACCGGGTACGTTGCTTGACGATTTTCTGTCGGAACCTTCCGAGCGCTTTGAGTTCGATATAATCCAGAACCTTTAAAGTAGGGATTGAGAACACACACGCTGAAATTTAGAAAGCAGCAGATAAAAGCCATCATAGGCATTCGAAAATTGGAACGGCTCAATGAGTATCTCGCCCCGTGAAGAAATCGCAAAGGCGAAATAGTTAAGTTTGGCAATATCAATGCCTACGAAAATCATGAGGTAAACCCTCCCTTTTATACTTATAACTTCTCGGAATCTTCAGCCCTGATTTTGTAAGGCTTTCCGACCCCTATCTCAAAAAAATCACCCACTTTTTTCAAAAAACGCTTGACAAATCGCTCAAAATTTGCGGCGAAGCCGATTGA
>CALWBS010000349.1 GCA_944376135.1 uncultured Enterocloster sp. | reverse complement strand
AGCTTTTTCTCCTTCAGCTTCTCGTACCGGGAGGTATCTATCTTGGCCGCCACAACCTCCCGCTTTTTCTCCGCCTCCTTTTTTTTCAGTCCCTTCAGACGCTCCTGCTCCTCGTCGATGCGGTCCTTCATCCGGAGGATACACATGTCGTAAAGGCGGAACCGGCTGATGTCCGCTCCATCCTCCTTCACCTGGTCAAATCCATCCCCGTACTCCGTCATCTCCCGGTTCAGGACCCGGATCTCCTCCTTTTTGCGGTTCACCCGGCTGGTGATCTCCGCCTGCTGGGACTTTAAGTCGTCCAAAACCTGGTTTTTGTAGGTCAGGACATTCTCCAGCCGATACTGAAATTTCTTCATCTTCACCGCCGCCTTTATCCTGTAATCTGCCTCATCTTCTCCAGCGTCTCCTCATAGGAAAAGCTCTCGTTGATCCCCTGCATCAGGAATCCGTTTACCGCGTCTATCTTGGACACGGCCTCGTCCAGGTTCTTGTTGGCTCCCCGCTTGTAAGCCCCGATGGCAATCAAATCCGCGTTTTTCTGATAAAGACTCAGCAGATTGCGCATGCGGGAGGCCAGGCGCTGGTGCTCTGGGCTCACCAGCTCCACCATCAGACGGGAGATACTGGCTCCTATGTCGATGGCGGGAAAATGATTTTCATTGGCCAACTGGCGGCTCAATACAATGTGGCCGTCCAGGATGCCCCGGACCATGTCGGAGATGGGCTCATTGGTGTCGTCTCCTTCCACCAGGACTGTGTAGACCCCGGTGATGGAACCCCGGCTGAAATTGCCGCTCCGCTCCAAGAGCTTAGGAAACTCTGCGTAGAGGGAGGGCGTGTATCCTCTGGCAATGGGCGGCTCCCCGATAGCCAGTCCAATCTCTCTTTGTGCCATAGCGTACCGGGTCAGGGAATCCATCATGAGGAGCACATCCATCCCCCGGTCCCGGAAATATTCCGCGATGGCCGTAGCCACCAGAGGGCATTTCATGCGGAGCATGGCCGGCTGATCCGAGGTGGCCACCACCAGGACCGACCGGGCCATGCCCTCCTGGCCCAGATCCTTCTGAACGAACTCCAGAACCTCCCGGCCCCGCTCCCCCACCAGGGCGATGACGTTTACATCCGTCTTCACATTCTTGGCAATCATGCCCATGAGCGTGCTCTTTCCCACGCCGGATCCGGAAAAGATTCCGATTCTCTGCCCCTTTCCGATGGTGTTTAACCCGTCGATGGCTTTAATGCCGAACTCCAGCCGTTCCCGGATGGGGGGCCGGTCCAGGGGGTTGGTGTACTGGCTTCCCACGGTGTAGGTTCCCGCCTCTGGAAACCCCTCGCCCCCATCTATCGGCTGCCCCAGTGCGTTGATAATCCTTCCCCGCAGGAATTCTCCCACAGGGACCCTCAGCCTGTGCCGGGTATTCCGCACAAAGCTCCCCGAAGTGATTCCGCCGGAGGCCTCATAAGACATGAGCTGGATTTTTCCGTCTTTGAACCCCACCACCTCCGCAGGGATCTGCCGGTTCTGCTCCTCGTCGTAGATCATGGCGATGTCGCCAATGCTGCACCGGCCGCCGGAAGCCTCCATGGACATCCCCACCACGTTTTCAATTCTCCCGATATGGCTTATGGTCTCCGCTTTTGCGAGAAGCTCCGGTATCTTTTCAAACATGGCATCCTCCTATGCGTTTTCCAGGATCTCCTTGATATTTTCCATCTGGGAATTCACGCTGATGTCCAGCACCTCCTCCGGGCGCTCAATCACGCAGATCCCTTCCTCCTCCCGGTCCATCACCACAAACTTGATGTTGTCCGACAGGTGGGCCAGTTCTTCCAGCACATCCTGGTCCGCCTTGATCAGCATCTCGTAGTCCATCCGGTCAATATAGATCTTCACCCAGGCGGACCGCTTCAGTTTTTCCGTGGCGGCGATGATCATCTGGCGGATTACCTCCCCGCTGGAGCGCAGGCTGATATGGATCACCTTTTCCGCCACCGCTATGGAGCAATCCTTCAGTTCATCCAGATAAGTGTTCAAGCACTGAGCCTTCGCCTCCTCCACAGACTTTAGAGCCTGGCGCATCCCTTTTTCAAAAGAGAGGAGGGCCTCCTTTGTCTCGCGCCTGCCCTCCTCGGCAGCCTGCTTCTTCCCCTCCTCAACTCCTGCTTTATATCCTTCCTGCCTGGCCTGTTCTCTGGCCTCCTTACACTCCTCCTCAGCCTGGGCCAGCATTTCCTTTTTCAGGTTCTCCGCCTGTTCCCGGGCTTGGGAGAGGATTGCCTCCCCCTGCCGTCTGGCCGTCTCCAGGATGTCCTGGATCTGCGCCTCATCCTCTTCTTCCCGACGCATCACAGGAGGCCGGGCCGGCTCCTTTGTCTTCCCCGTCTCCGGTTCAGGAGCCGTCTCCCCCTCTGAAACCGGGGCGGAAACTGGCTTCGGAACTGGTTCACGCCGTTTTTTCTTATGCTCTGGTTCCTTCTCCTCGCGAAATATGTAAAAGCCGATATTTTCCTCCGGCATCCCCTTCTGCTTGATCACACGGTTATGAGATGAAGCCATCGTCGTCATCGCCTCCCTTACGGATAATGACCTCGCCCTGTTCTTCCAGACTGCGGATAATATTCACAATCCGCTGCTGGGCCTCCTCCACTTCTTTAAGCCGCACGTTGGTGGTGATGGCAAGATCGCTCTTGACTGTTTCCGCCATACGCTTGGACATATTGTTGAAGAAAGCATCCTTCATCTCCTGGGTCGCGTTCTTTAAGGCGTACACAATATCCTTGGAATCGCAGTCCCGGATAAACCGCTGAATAGACCGGTTGTCCATGTCGATGATGTTCTCGAAAACGAACATCTTGTCCCGGATGGTCTGGGACAGCTCCGGATCCCGCTTGTCCAGCTCTTCGAAGATTTTCCTCTCGCTGCTGCGGTCCACATGGTTCATCATATCCGCCACATAGTCGATACCGCCAAGGTTCGTGCTTCCCTCGCTGGTGATAATAGCCGCGAACT
>CALWBS010000348.1 GCA_944376135.1 uncultured Enterocloster sp. | reverse complement strand
GCCCAGGATGCCGGCGCGCCCGGGATGGGGGCGGCCGACCAGGAGCCCCAAGGCAGCGGCGAATCCGGGATCCGGGCGGTGAGCTTCCGGATCAGTGGGAGGGCGCTTCTTGAGGAAGGGGGGAGCGCCCTTTTGCGGGGGGCTTTGGGGCAGGCTGCTTCGGGGAGCGCCGCACCGGGGCATGATGTTTTAGGGCAGGCTGTTTCAGGGCAAGCCCCGGTGGGGGAGGGCGCCCTTCTGGTGATAGAGACCTTTGGGCTTTCCCAAGGAGAGGGGCTCCTGGACTTTTTGGAGGAAAATCTCCCTTCTATCCAGGGGGCAGGCGTTTCCCTGTGTATAGAAAATGGCTGCCGCCTGGAGAAGGGCCGCTATGTGCGCACCCCGTTTTCCCAGGGGAAGGAGCTGAAAAGGGCGGCAGAGCGGCTGAACCAGGCGGCGGGAAGGCCCATTTTCGGCACGGCGGTCCACACGGGATATGCCAATCTGCTGGGGCTCAATACGGCGGAGCTTATACGGGAGGCGGGGGAGAGCCTTACGTATGTGTGCTTTCAGGACAATGACGGCAGGGAGCATTTTGAGCAGCTCCCCTGCACCTTCACCTCCGGGCGGGGGGCGGCCACCACGGACTGGCCGGGGATTGTCCGGGCCCTGGCGGAGGTGTCCTTCGAGGGGGTCGGGGTGATGCGGACGCCGGGGCTTTTCGCCGGGCTTCCCCGCCCCATGGTTTCAGTTATGCTGGAGCTTCAGCTCAGATTGCTGAAGGAGTGGGAGAGTCAGATCCGGTTTGAAAAGCGGCTGGGCTCAAAAAAGGTCATCCTATTCGGCTGCGGAATTCGTTTCCGCAACTATATGAAAACCTGGGGCGGCAAGTACCCGCCGGCCTTCCTTGCGGACAACAACAGGGCGCTCTGGGGCGGAAAGCGGCAGGGGATACCGGTGTATCCCCCGGAGCAGATCTTTGCGGTTCCTGAAGGTGAGCGGCTGGTTCTGATCTGCAATCAGTATTTTATTGAGATTGGGAAACAGCTTAAGGACATGGGGATATCATACGAGATTTACGATGATGCCTATTGGGGGAGGTTTTATTCGTAGCGGTTTGGGCGGCTATTTTCATTTGGCATAGAAAGAGGTTGGCACGATGCACCAGGTAGGAGTTCAGACAAAGGGAATTGCGGAGAAAAAAAGCGTAGAGAGCGGCCTTGAGCTGATCGCCCAGGCGGGGTTTGACTGTGTGGATATCAACCTGGATGTGTATTTGACCAACAGTGACCTTTACAGCGGGACGGTTAATGCCTTTTTCAACCAGAGCGAGGAGGAGCTGGAGGGCTGCTTTGCCGTTTTTAAGGAGGCGATGGAGAGGTACGGGCTGCGCCCGTCCCAGATGCACGCCCCCTACCCGGTGATGGTTCCTGGCCGGAAAGAGCAGAATCAATATATGGCGGAGCAGGTCATCCCCAAAAGCCTGCACATCGCCTCTTTTTTGGGGGTGCCCTATGTGGTGATCCATCCGTGGAAGCTCCAGTACCGCACCAGCCGCAGGGATGAGTGGGAGGAAAACCGGGAGTATTTTTCCTCCCTGATCCCCCTGGCAAGAAAGTACGAGGTGGTAATCTGCCTGGAAAACCTGTACGAGGGATTGGGCAGCCGGCTGGTTGAGGGAGTGGGCGGGGACATTTCCCAGATGATCCGCATGATCGAGGAATTGAACAGGGAGGCCGGGGAGGAGCGGTTCGGCTTCTGCCTGGATACGGGCCACTTGAACCTGATCCGCAGGGATCCCCGGGCGGTAATCCGGGAATTGGGCAGCCACTTAAAGATCCTCCATCTCCACGACAATGACGGCTGGGGCGATCTCCACCAGCTCCCCTTTACCTTTGGGATGGAAGATGGGGGACGGGGGGTTGACTGGACGGGCGTGTTGGAGGGCCTTGGGGATATCTGCTATGAGGGCGTGTTAAGCTTTGAGACTTATCCCAGCCTGGGCAGTTTCCCGGAAGCACTCATCCCTGCAGTGCTGCGGGCCATTGAGCGGACGGGACGGTATTTTTCCTCCGTTTTGGAGGGCAGAAATGGAGGAACATCATGGAAGTAATTCGCGTGGGAATCGCCGGGACAGGCCGGGTGGCAGAGCGGTTTGCCCAGATGCTTTTGGAGGAGGAGGGCGCGGCCATCTCCTGCGTCTACAATCCCCATATAGACAGCGCGGCGCGGTTCGCCGAAAAGTTCGGAATTGGGGTTTATACGGATGACCTGGAAACCTTTTCCAAGGAGGCAGAGGCCTTTTATATAGCGGCCCCCCATGAGAACCATGAGCCCATTGCCCGGTTCCTGCTGGAAAGGGGAGGCCACGTGCTCTGCGAGAAACCTCTCTGTTTTTCGGGGGAGAAAGCCCGGGAGCTCTTTAAGCTGGCGGATTCTAAGGGTTTGATTCTTATGGAGGCGGTGAAGACTGCCTACTGCCCAGGGTTTAAGGCCCTGGTTCAGATTGCCAAGAGCGGCCGGATTGGCCGGATTCGGGATGTGGAGGCCTGCTTTACCCGGCTGACGCCCACGAACCTTCGAGAGATGACAGATAGGGTTTACGGCGGGAGCTTTACAGAGCTTGGGACTTACGCCCTGCTTCCTATTGTGAAGCTTATGGGAACCGGATATCAGGGCCTTTCCTTTCAGCGCCTTCCTGGGGTCACAGGGGTTGATATCTACACCAAGGCGTTTTTTGATTATGGCGATCAAGGGATGGCCCTTGCCAAGACGGGGCTGGGTGTGAAGTCAGAGGGCCAGCTGGTGGTTGCCGGCACAAAAGGATATATTTTGGCCCCATCCCCCTGGTGGCTGACAAAGAAGTTCCAGGTGCGCTATGAGGATCCGGGACGGATTGAGGAGTACGAATACCCTTATGAGGGCGGCGGGTTTCAGTATGAGTTTAGGGAGTTCGCGGGGCGGGTGAGGAGGCTTGAGGACGGGAGCTGTAGAGCGGGCAAAGGCGGGGGGGATGAGTATTTGGCTGCGGGAAGAGAGAGCGTGAGGGCGGATGCTGGCGGCTCTTTTGGCAGTGATTCTTCCAGGACAGAGACTGGGATGGGAGAGGTTCCACTCTCCGCTGGGGAGAGCGCGGCCATGGCTGGGGTTATGGAGCGGTTTTTGGTGGAACGGCGGGAGGATTTAGAGAGGCCTGGGCGGGAAGAAGGTCAGGCAGGCATCGGGCGAAAGGCCTGGGCGGGGACAGGTTTTGCGGGAATATGTTCTGAGGGTTATGAGGAGCCGGCTTTTGCGAAGTCGTTTTCCGGGGATCATGGGGAGACGGCCTTTGTGAAGCCGCTTTCTGGGGCGCATCCGGAGACGGGAAAGGACGGGGGCGGCGATTTGAGCCGCTTGAGAATCTGGGCCCACCGGGGCTGCAGCGCAGAGCTGCCGGAAAATACGCTGGAGGCTTTTGAACGGGCGGCGAAGCTTGAGGGACTTACGGGCATTGAGTTTGATGTGCAGTTTACGAAGGACGGACGCCTGGCGGTGATCCACGATGAGGATATTAAAAGAACTACGGACGGAGTTGGGCTGGTAAAAGATTTTACATGGGAGGAGCTGGCGGGAAAGAAGATTTTTCTTCCTGACGGAAATGCCACCCGTATCCCTCTTTTGGAGGAGGTACTGGATCTTCTGGAGCCCTACTGCAGGGAGAGAGGGCTTTTGCTCAATATTGAGCTTAAGACGGGAAAGATTCGGTATGAGGGGATTGAGGAGGAGACGGTGCGGATGGTGCGGCGTTTTGCGCTGGAGCCGTTTGTGGTGTATTCTTCTTTTCTGCCGAAGTCTGTGGGTTTGGTGAAGAAGCTGGATCCGGAGGCTAAGACAGGGATCCTCGCATCTTCTATGGAGGACTGTATCCGCCTGGCAAAAGAGCTTGGAGCAGACGCGGTTCATCCCTGGATTGGCGGGCTGGACGCGGCACTTCCGGAGGACATGGTCGGGATGCCGGTGCGGGCCTGGAATGGGGAGGAGCCGCTTTTTGGGGACGGGAGGAAGTGCCGGGATTTGGATCTGGGGCGTTACCGCACGTTTGGGGTGACGGATGTGTTTACGAATATGCCGGGGAGATATTTGAAAAATGAGAACTATAAGAATTGGATGAAAGGAACTAATCTATAATGAGATGTTTTATTTGGGGAACAGGAAGAACCTATGATCTTATGATGGCTATAGGATATTGGAGAGATAAAGAATGTATAAAAGGAATAGTATCTCCTGACATTGATAGAGAACATATATATTTACATAAATACAAACTATATAGACCTGAGGATATAGTTATAGAAAATTTTGATTATATTATAGTAGCAAATAATAAATGGAAAGAGATAATAATTGAGTTGTTGAATTTGGGAATCAATAAAGAAAAGATTATTGTTCCTTATGTTTGTGAATTTGAAAAAGATAACAATGTGACTCTAACTAAAATGCTAAAACTCTTTGAAAATGCAGATTTAGTCTATCAAGAGCTGACTTTATTTAATACCTGTGGGCTTATAATTCCAATGGGTCGAGATATATGGGATTTACCTTTAAGTATGAATGTTAAATATATAGTGCCAAATATATATTCTGACTATATAAGAATTAGAACTTTAGAACTATTAGGACAGGAAATAAGGGAGCAGCATGTAAAAGGAAGTATGGCAGAAGTGGGAGTATTTAGAGGCTACTTTGCTAAAATTATGCATACATTGTTCCCAGATAAGAAGTTGTATCTTTATGATACTTTTGAAGGATTTCCAGAAGGTTTGGCGGACAAGGAATTGAATTCTGGAGATTTGACGGATGCATGGTTAAGAGCATTCGCGAATACCGATTTGGATAGCGTAAAGAAATATATATCTGAAGGAGATGGATGCGATAAATTGATTTTTCGGCAAGGCTATTTCCCTAATACAATCCAAGATGAGAAGCAAGAAAGTTATTGTTTAGTTTCCTTAGATGCAGATTTATTTGAACCTACTTTTAGGGGTCTTGAATTTTTTTATCCTAGATTGGAAAAGGGCGGATATATAATAATTCATGATTATCAGTATAAGGCATGGGATAAAAATACTTTGAAATCAGTTTCTACCCCCGGTGTAAGAGAGGCAATAAAATTATATGAAGAAAAATTTGGGACATTTTGTAAAGTACCTGTTTGTGACAAATGTGGCTCACTGGTGATTACGAAATAAGGAATTTGTTGAGGGAGATCTAATTTTTATGCTTAGCATAGATAAAATTATAAAAGGTACAATTGAAAGTGAACTAGAAAAGGGCCATCGGACTTTTATAATATACCCATTTGGAGAAATGGGGGGGGGTGAAAAAAATACTGAATGAATGTTATGGTATTAAAGAAGCTTATATTATAGATAATAAATTATCAAAATTTAATTCAAATATAAAACATGTTTCTTATCTTAGAGAAGTCAATATTGAAAACTATACGATTCTTTTGTCTACAATTAACATGGATTTAGTCCCAATATTAATTGAAGAACTTAAGAAATATACACAGAATGCTCATGTGATAAATATTTTTTTTGATGAAAAAGATACAACCAAACAATATACAGAAAGAGGTAAGTATAGTTATGGTCCCCTTTGTAATCATGTACTTGTAAAAAAAGTGGGAGCGTTTTGCAGCTTTGCTGCAGGAACCGATGTTGTGCCAAATCACGCAGTTAAATATATCTCGACACATCTATTCTTGGCAATAGATAAAGTAACACATCCTAAAGGTTATGAGAATTATAAGGAAAAGGAATGGTATTTGCCAGGAGTTAAACCAAAAGCAGAAATAGGAATAAAAAAAAGTATTATAGGAAATGATGTATGGATTGGAAAAAACGTTACTATTATAAGCGGGGTAAATATAGGAAATGGTGTAATAGCAGGTGCAGGCGCTGTAATTACTAGAGATGTGCCAGATTATGCAGTAGTTGTGGGGGTTCCGGCGAGGATAATTAAGTATCGATTTAGTACTGCACAAATAGAAAAGCTGAACGAAATTGCTTGGTGGAATTGGAGCGATGAAAAAATTAGAAAATATCATGATGATTTTTATTTGAGTGCAGATGATTTTATAAATAGACATCTAAAAATGAGGAAGGGAGAAGTATGAATTTCATTCTCTAGAAAGTCATACAAAAAATAATGAAAGCGATATGTTTTGGAGCTGGTGGAGGGGGACGCCGATTATATAAGGAGGTGTCTTTAGAATATTGTATAATTGCATATACAGATAATGATTCTTCAAAATGGGGAGGAAATATTGAGGGGGTACCTATTTTGGAGCCAGAAGAAGCATTAGGTTTAAATTATGATGTTATAGTCATTACCTCTGCTCCAGGTTTAGAAAATATAAAAAGTCAGTGTATTAAAAGGGGAATATATGAGGATAAGATCATTACCAGTTTTATTACATTTCCATTAGATGCAAGGAAAATGTTTTTAGAAAAACTTTCTTTAATGCAAAAAAATGTGCCTATGTCAGCAAATGTTGCGGAAGCTGGAGTGTTTGAAGGAGACTTTGCGAAATTAATCAATGAATATTATCCTGATCGTATTCTCCACCTATTTGACACATTTTCTGGATTTGATGATAGAGATATTTTTAAAGAAAAAGAATTTTCAAATGCTATTGCAGGGGAATATGGCAACACATCAGTGGAATGCGTTATGAACAAAATGACTTATCCGAATAATGTTGTAATACATCAAGGCTATTTTCCTGAAACAGCTAAATATTTAGAAGGTAATTTTTGTTTTGTAAATTTGGATATGGATTTGTACGAGCCTACATACCAGGGATTGAAAATGTTTCAGAGTAAAATGACAGGGGGAGGGGTAATATTGGTCCATGATTATTTTGCCGAAAATTTTAAGGGTCCAAAGACTGCGGTTGATCAATTTCTTAAAGAAAATGCTGGACAATTTAGAGCATATCCGATAGGAGATGGATTGAGTGTAATGATTGTCGGTTTTTAAATGATAAAGGGATATTATTATGATTAAGTTACTTGTATTGGACGTAGACGGGACGATGACAGATGGAAAATTGTATATTTCTGGAACTGGTGAGTTATTTAAAAGCTTTAGTGTTTTAGATGGTTATGGAATTGTTAATATATTATCTACTTTGGACATCATACCTGTGATTTTAACAGGAAGAAAATCAGAAATAGTGGAATTTCGAGCAGAAGAATTGGGAATTAAAGAGGTTTTACAAGGAAGCAATAATAAAAGGGTAACATTAGAAAATTATATAAAAAAGAAAAAAATTTCTTGGGATGAAATTGCATATATGGGTGATGATATGAATGATTATGAATGTATGTTGAAAGCAAAGGTCACGGGGTGTCCATATAATGCAGTGGAAAACATAAAGAAAATAGCAGATTATGTGACGATTGCCAAAGGTGGAGAAGGTGCTGTCCGAGAATATATTGAATGGCTTAGAGACAATAAAGAATGAAACAAAAAAGGAATGTATATAACGATGGAGAAATGCTACTTGTTTGGGGCGGGTAATAATGCTTATGGAGTAATAGAATATATAGGGAGTGAAAAAATAGCAGGAGTAATTGATAACGAATCTAAAGTACAGAACAGCTTCATAAAGGATATTCCCATTCTTTCGTTTGAAAAATTTCTTACACTTTATAAAGGAGAACCAGTAGTGATCACTGCTGCTATGTACGAAGAGATTATCAAACAACTGAATGATAATGGAATAAATTGTTACACTATAGCTCCAATGATTATAATGGGAATGGCAAAAGAAAAGCAAATCGTTGATGAATTTCATTTAAGTAGTTGCAAACGTATATTTTTCTTAGGATATAATATTTTAACAGAATGCATAGCAGAGTATTTACTAACTTTAGATTCTAATAAAGAATTTTGGCTTTTGGAAGATAATAATACAGATGTTCAATTTATTTCGCCTAAATTTAAATTGGCGTCTTATAATATGATTTCAACGGAAGATAGAGTGGTTGTTTGCAAAGAACAATTGACTGAAAAAGACGTGTTTTTTTTGCGAAATAGATATATTATATACGATATATATGATTTAGTGCCTGAAAAAAATAAAAAGTATATACAGCTTGTTAGAAATTTAAAAGATATTCATAAAAAACAGAAATGTATTATAGTTGGCAATGGACCAAGTTTAAGAATGGAGGATTTAGAGAAAATTTCTGATTTAAATATTGATACGTTTGGTTTAAATCTTATCTATAATGTCTATTCTATGACAAAATGGAGGCCGACATATTATATTATATCAGATTATAAAATCTTGAGAACTTATTGGGAAGAATTAAAACAGTTAGAACATACAAATATGTTTATCAAAAATTTTTTCTGTATAAATGAAAAGGAATTTTTTGATAAGTCCATATATTTTTCAGGATATGCAAGGCGGACGTATAATAATCCCCAATTTTCTTGTGATGTATCTAAGGTAGTTTATTCTGGCTATTCAGTTATGTTTGATGCGCTTCAAATAGCTGTTTATATGGGATATAGTGAAATTTATCTTATAGGTGCGGATTTTAGCTATTTGGGTTCTCCAGAAGCAAAGGGGAATCATATTTATGACGCTTATATGACTGATAAAAGAAAATTTTCTGGAAATGCATATATTGCTACATCAATCAAAGCATTTGAAGCTGCAAAAGTTTACGCTGAAAATCAGGGGATAAATATATTTAATGCAACAAGAGGGGGAAAGTTAGAAGTTTTTGAACGTATAGATATTGACAATTTTTTTAAAGAGCAGGAGTACATAAAATGAAGAAGTGTAAATTATGTGCAAGCGATAGAGTAAAAATAATATATAATGGACCAATAAGAAATGGAGGTTTAGGAAAATATACATATAAAGATATTCCCATATATCAATGTGAAAATTGCAATGTTATTTGGCACGAAAAAGAAGTAATAAATGATCTCGCAAAGTATTATCAGAGTAAAGATTATAGAAATTCTTTGGAAGGTGGTTCTGAAGAAGAAGACTTCTACCGACTTCATGACAAAGAAAACCTAAATAAATTTCAATATACGGGAACCGATATTTTTAGACATAAAAGAATTGCGGATGTAGGCTGTGGTTGTGGAGCTTTTTTAGACTTTATAAGGGGAGCAGCAGAGATGGTTATCGCGATTGAACCATCAGAAGTATATAGGGATATTATGAGTAAAAAAGGATATGTAACATATCCTTATGCTGCAGATGCTAAGAAATTTTTAAAAGGAAAAATGGATATAGTAACATCTTTTGATGTTATAGAACATGTGGAAGATCCATTAGCGTTTCTTCAGGATATATATGATTTATTAGATATAGGAGGGAGAGGAATTATTGGAACTCCAACAGACGCACCTGTGATGAGAATGCTTTTGGGAGAACTATTTGAGAGAAAATTATTGTTTAGCACACAGCATCTTTGGATTTTTTCTGAAAATAATTTAAAAGACATGTCAGAAAGGATAGGTTTTGATGATATAAAAGTTAGATATTTTCAGAGATATGGAATTGAGAATATGCTTGGTTGGTTAAGGGATAAAGAGCCCAAAAGAGATGGGGCACTTCCATTTTCTGCAGATACATTAAGTGAAGTTTGGAAAAAGCAATGTGAAGTATATAAAGCAGCGGATTATATTGTATTGTATGTGAAGAAATCGAGGAGATTAACATGAAAATCGTATCTTTTATTCCAATAAAATTAAATAATCAGAGACTGCCTGGAAAAAACCTTATGTCATTAGAAGGGAAGCCGCTATGCAGCTATATGTTTAATACAATTAACAGTATAGAGTTAATTGATGAAAAATATGTGTACTGTAGTGATGAGAAAATTAGAAATTATATTCCTACTGGAATTACTTATTTAAAAAGAGATAAATACTTAGATGGATTTCAGGTTAAAGGATTGGAAATTATAGATTTTTTTGTCAAAGATGTTGACGCAGATATTTATATTCTAACTCATGTTACTCAACCTTTTACAAAAGCAGAATCAATAAAAAAAGGGCTTCTTAAGGTTATGTATGATGGATATGATTCTGCCTTTAGCTGTATGAAGTTGCAGGATTACTGCTGGTACAAAGGGAAACCTTTGAATTACAATGTAAAAGATATCGTTACAACACAGAATTTAGAGCCAGTGTATATGGAAACGGGCGCATTTTTTATTTTTAAAAAGGATGTATTTACGAAATTGAATCAAAGGATTGGAAATAATCCTTATAGATGCGAGACTAGTCAAATAGAGGCAGTTGATATTGATACCTATGAAGATTTTCAATTTGCAGAAGCCATAGCACGTTTTTTAAATGGTAAATAGGGGGCGCTAAGATGAATGAAGTTCAAATATTGGATTGTACTTTAAGAGATGGAGGAAGGATCATCGATTGCAAATTTAATGATATGGTTATTAATGAAATGGCCAAAGAACTGGCACGATCAGGAATAGATATTGTTGAAATGGGGTTTTTAAGAGATCCTAAATTGGTAAAGTATGAAGGGAATTCTACCTTTTTTACTGATGTTTCTCAAATTGCTCCGTTTATTCCTAAGGAATGTAAGAATACACTCTTTGTGGCATTTATAGATTTTGATATGTACAATTTTAATGAATTGGCAATATGTGATAATACAAGTGTGACAGGGATACGAGTGGGATTTACGAAAAAACAATTTCTCCAGCGAAAGGAGGAAGTGTTAGAGTGTTTGAAGATTGTAAAAGAAAGAGGATATAAATTATTTGTACAGAGTGTGAATTCCCTAAACTATTCGGATAGAGAATTGTTGGATTTAATAGATATGGTGAATGAAATTAAACCTTTTGGGTTTGGCATTGTGGATACTTATGGTGCAATGTATTTGGAGGATATAGTACATTATTACAATCTAGTTGATTATAATTTAGATGCCTCAATTAGAATAGATATACATTCCCATAATAATTTTCAATCTTCTTTTGCATTCGCGCAGGAGATTATCAGGCTTGCTAACGGAAAAAGGAATATTATTTTAGACGCTACGTTGAATGGGATGGGAAAATGTGCAGGTAATTTGAATACGGAATTGATTGTTGATTATTTAGTAAGAAAAAAGTATTATGATTATGATATAGATATTATACTAGATACAATAGACAGGTATTTGACACCAATAAAAGAAAAACAAAAGTGGGGATATTCGATTCCTGCATTTATGGCTGGAATATATAAATCTCATCCAAATAATATAATTTATTTGACTGAAAAATATCGTTTAAATAGTAGAGATATTAAATATATTATTTCGGAGATAGACAAAGATAAGAGAGAGAGATACGATTATGAAAATATCGAAAAAATTTATAAAGAATATAATGAAAATCATATAGATGATAAGAAGGCTTTAGAAACAATTAAAAATAGGATTAAAGGACGTACAACAGTAGTTTTAGCACCAGGAAAATCCGTCGAACAGTATAAAAAAGAAATATGTAAATGTATCGAAAACGACAATGCAATTGTAATTAGTGTCAATTTTGTGCCTAAAGGAATTCCATGTGATTTTTATTTCTACGCAAATACTATTCATTGGGAAAAAATCGTGGATTATGTTGAAAAGAATAAATGTATATTGGCTTCTAATATTCATGTAAAAACGGAAGATACAATATTGATTGACTATTCATCAATAATTGCGGATGAAAGCAAAATGTATGATAATAGTACAATTATGCTTCTTAATCTTTTGAAAAAAGCAGAGCCATCGAAAATTCACATTGCTGGTTTTGATGGACTTAGGAGAGAGGCAGCCAACTATATAGATGATTCTTTTTTGAATACACACCATTTGATGTCTATCGAGGAAACAAATGCAGAAATAGAAAAAATGTTTAAAATATTTAAAAATAGGACAGCTGGTAAAATTGTAGTAGATTTACTTACTCCAAGTTTATATGAACGTAAGACATAACAAAGGTGATTGAGGACAGGGATTAAGATGAGTATAGAGCTGGATGCTAACACATTACGGCAATTACAGTTAATTCAATTAGAGATTTTAGAAGAAGCAGATCGTATATGTAGAAAATGTGGAATACGTTATAACATAATAGCAGGTACTCTATTAGGTGCCGTTCGTCATGGGGGATATATTCCTTGGGATGATGATGCAGATATCGCATTACTTCGTGAGGATTATGAAAAATTTAGAAGAGCCTGTAGAACAGAATTGGATAAAAGTAGATTTTACTTTCAAGATCATCGAAATACACCAGGATATCGCTGGGGTTATGGAAAGTTGAGAAGAAAACATACTCTTTTTTTAAGAGAGTATCAGGAACATATGCCCTATGAGCAAGGGGTTTTTATTGATGTCTTTCCTTTGGATGGAGTGCCTGACTCCTATTTAATCCGGACTTTAAAGAATTTGGAATGTTTTTGTATACGGAAAGTTTTATGGTCCAAGGTAGGAAAAAATGCAGAAAAGAATTATTTAAAACGTCAGATTTATAAATTTTTAGATTATATACCAGAAAGAATTGTTTTTAAATACTATCATCATATGGTCACTGTTGCGAACAGAAAAAGGACAAAGATGGTGCGTATCCTTACTTTTCCTACCCCAAACCGATTCTATGGTTATTATCGTACATGGTATGAGCACAGTCAAGATATTTTTTTTGAAAAGAAAATTTTTCAAGGTATTCATGACTATGATAGTTATTTGAGCTTCAAATTTGGAAATTATATGGTTCTTCCACCAGTCAAAGAAAGAAAAACACATCCTGTGAGCGCTATTAAGCTTTTGTAATATTTAAATTTATAAAGGAGAAAAGCGTGTTATGTTAAAAAGAACCGCAATTTATTGCTTCTTTTCTAAGTCAGGAAAAGTATATGGTGAAACATATAAGCAAATATATGATTTAAGAAAGTGTGTGGATTATTTAATAATAGTAATTAATGGAAAAGCGGAGGCGGCAGAGTGTTTTACGGTAGCAGATAGAGTAATTGTTCGCCCCAATATGGGATTGGACGCGGGAGCGTATAAATATATAATTTGTAGTACAGATTATAAGGAAACTATAAAAGCAAGTGATGAACTCGTTCTATGTAATAGTACTTTTTTTGGACCATTTTGTGGATTTAAAAAGATATTTGATGAAATGGAAAAACGGAATGCTGATTTTTGGGGCATAAGCTTTTCCGATCAAGGTATTTTGAGACACATTCATTCATTTTTTTTCGTATTTAATAAGAAAGTTTTAAATGATGAGGAATTTTATCGTTATTTCAGAAAAAATATAGACGAAAGCACAACCAATTATTTTGAAGTATGTTATTTCTTTGAATTTGGATTTTTTGATTTTTTAGTGTCCAGAGGATATATATATGACAGTTTTATTCCCAAGCTTGAGTATAGTATGTATCAGTATCCTATAAAAGTCATGGAAATGGGGCTCCCAATTTTAAAAAAGAAAATATTTAGTGGCAAATGCAAAAAATCACATATGGTTCATGCTTTGCAATATGTAAACGAAAAATATAACTATGATCTTAAAGATATTTTTGAAGAAATAGAAAATGAATATGATACGGGTATAAATATAGAATACCTAGAAGAATGCGAATTTGAAGAAGAAGCTACAAAAATTTTTGTATCAACAAAAACATGGGAAGAAATAAAAGAATTTGTTAATAACTCCAGTAACTTATATCTATATGGTACGGGATTTTACGCATATGTGATATATCAAAGAATAAATAGTGAGAAGGTACAAGGATTTATCGTTTCAGAAGATGTTAATTATGAAAGAACATTTTTTGGAAAAAAGGTGTTTATATGCTCTGAAATGGCGGGAACGGATAAAGAGCAGATAGATTTGTTATTAGCATTGAGTTGTCAAAATACAAATGAAGTAAAAGATAATCTTGTCGATTTTAGAAACGTATTTGACTTATGGACATAATTATAAGCTTTCTTAATATGAATGCAGACAAGGGGAAAGGATTATTGTGAAAAAGATTATAGTGTGGGGAATAGGAAAGCTCTCTAATTTAGTATTTGAGTGTTTAAATCTGAATACATGTAAAATAGTAGGAATTATTGATATAGATCAGAAAAAACAAAAACAGCTTTGGAAAAATTTTTATAGAGTTTATTCACCAAAGGAAATTGAAAAAATAGAATATGACTATATTGTAGTTACAACACTTCAGATTGAAACCATACAATGCCAAATAAAGGGAAAAAAAATTGAAAATGAACAAGTTATCTTTTTTTGGCATCAGGATACAACTCCATTTGTATTTATTAATTCAGATAAGAAAAGGGTGTTTGAATTAGAGAGAGAGCTCGAAATATATAAAAGAAGGGTCGCAAACGCACCATATGAATATGGTATATATGGAGGACCAATCATTCAACCAGCGCAAGAATTGCTGAAATTAATTAAAGATACGGGGAAATCTCTATGCAGATTTGGCGATGGTGAATTTGAAATGATTTTGGGAAACCGGCGTCTATGGTACCAAAATATAAACTCTGAATTGGCAGAGCGGGTGAAAATGATATTAAACTCAAATAGAGAAAATATAATTATTGCTATTGCAGACAACTATGGAAATTTGGACAAATATACGGATGAGGCGGCAGATGCTATACGAGCATATTTGAGTCCGGAAAAAAGAAAACAGCACATGCTTCTTTTAAACCCATCCAAAGTGTATTACGACGCATATGTATCAAGGCCATATATGATGTATAAGGATAAACAGAACGCAAAAGATATATTTGAATTATATGCTGAGATAATTAAGGATCGAAATATTTTGATGGTTGAAGGCCAGTATACAAGAACTGGATATAAAAATCAATTATTTGAGGGAGCTAAAAGTATCAAACGAATTCTCTGCCCCGATCAAGACGCTTATTCTGTTTATGAGAAGATATATAATGCGGTTATTCAATATGCAGATAAAAATTCGTTGATTTTTATTACTCTTGGACCAACAGCAACAGTTTTGGCATATGACTTAGCAATCGCTGGATATCAGGCGATAGATTTTGGACAATTAGATAATGAATATGAATGGTATAAGAAACAGTGTAAAGAGAGAGAGATCATTCCTGGAAAATCTGTATCAGAAATTAGATGGTACAAATATCCACAGGAAAATGAACCAATGGAATCAGAGTTTGTGAGTCAGGTTTTATGTAAAATTGGATAGGAAGGTTTGGTTATGAAATGGACAAATAAAGGAAATGAAAAAATACCATTCATGAAAGTTGTAGAGGCAGTAAGACAGAATCCAGCTTTTTGTATTTATGGTGCAGGCCAATATGGCAGGGAGTTATATGGACTGCTGAAGGAATTTCATTTGCTTGATTGCTTTATAGACAATGATAAAAATAAGCAAAGAAATGGATTTCAAGGAGTGCAGGTGATTGGAGAGGATGAATACTGGAAAAAAGAAAAAAGACCGCTGATCGTTATTGCCGCCTCTGCAGAAAATACAGAAAATATTAAACTTCATTTACAAGAAAAGGGACTGATTTGTAATCAAAATTTTTTTATATTTAAAGAATTTATAAATAAAATATTCCCGATCATAGTATATTTTATATTTGGCAAAGTATATGTGAATCTTTCACAAATATGTGTAACAGAACGCTGCTCCCTTAAATGTAAAAAGTGCGCACATGGCTGCTATGCGGTGAAGTCTGACAAAGAAGACTTAACATTGGAACAGATTAAAAAGAGTGCGGATGTTTTTTTTGCGAAGATTGATTATATATGTGAATTTGTTTTAATCGGAGGAGAACCTCTGCTTCATAGGCAACTTGCGGAGGCGGTTGAGTACATAGGGAGCCGTTATAGAGATAAAATAAATATTTTTTCTATAACTACAAACGGAACAATTAGGCCTTCAGGACAATTACTTGATGCATGCAAGAGGTATGAGGTTCTATTTCGTATATCGAACTATTCAAAACAGCTTACAAAATTAGAAAAACAGTATCAATTGTTGAAAGCCTTATTTGAAGAAAATGGAATATGTTGCATTATAGGACGTCCTGATAGCTCATGGATGGATTACGGTTTTGAATATTTAAATCGAAATGGTACAGAAGAAGAACTAATAAATGTATTTGATAGATGCGATACACCTTGTCATGAGATAAGGGAAAATAAATTTTATTTTTGCGTAATGGCAAGGAGTGTTTCTGAAAACCTTTCAAAAAATGTTGGAGAAGATGATTATTTGGACCTGGATAAACTGAAGGGGCCAAACTGGAAGCGAGAACTTTTAGAATTTATTTTAGGGTATTCAGAAAAAGGATATCTTGATATGTGTAATTTTTGCTACGGAGCAGAATGCTATGAACATCCAATTCCAGTGGCAGAGCAGCTTTAAAATGGAGTAAAGACGGTATGGAAAAATTATTGACAGTGTCAATTGCGGCTTACAATGTGGAGCTTTTTTTAGAGACAACACTTCATTCATTGGAAGGAAGCACGGAACTCCTTGATAAAATCGAGATTTTAATTATTAATGATGGCTCTACAGACGAAACGGTTCATATAGCTGAAAAATGGGAGAAAAGATATCCGGATACGTATAAAGTTGTGACAAAGGAGAATGGTGGGCATGGCTCAACACTCAATTATGCGATTCAAAATGCAAGAGGGAAGTATCTTCGGATGCTGGATGGAGATGACTGGTATGATACGGATGCGTTTGAATCGTTTGTTAGGATGCTCACACATACAAATGCGGATCTTGTTTTGACGCCATATAAACGGATATATGTGCCGGATGGGCATGTGGAGATTGTCAATAGACATAGTCTGCAATGTAATCAAGAATATATTATGTCAAACGGAACGTTTACACTGTTAGAGAATCCACATGCTGCAGAACTGACAGTTAAAACGTCACTTCTTAGAAAAAATCGAGTACGGATTACGGAGCATTGCTGTTATACCGACGATATGTTGGTTTTCTTCGCTTCGTTGTTTTCCAAAACAGTTATAAAATATGAAAACAATGTTTATCAGTATAGAATTGGAATTCAGGGGCAAAGTGTGAGCGATGAAGGAAGATTACATCACTGGCGAGACGGGAGCAGGGTGGTCAAAGACATACTAAGGGAGACTGCTCCCTATATCTGCACATATAGTCAGGAAAAACGGCAGTTTGTATATAGGATACTCTGTAATACATTAAGCTTTCAATATAACACACTTTTATTAATAGAAGATATTGATAAAGTAAAGAAAATGGCTGATGAGTTAAGTAAAACGATAGAATATTATAACGGGGAGTTTTCTGATTATTTGATGCAGCACTGTATATGGAAACGGTTTTTGGAAAATCTCCTTTTTTTAATTCCACATCAGTATTTAAAAGACAAGAGAAACGCAGTAGTGGTATTCGGAGCAGGAAAAACAGGAGAAAAAGCTGTTCGAGTCCTTTTGAAAGAAAACATAACGGTAATAGCCGTTTTAGATAACCAAGAAGATAAGTGGGGAACCGAATGCCAGGGTGTCCCGATAGTATCACCCCAAAACGGAATCTTAGAAAAAGAGGCTCTATATTTTATTGCTGTATTACATGGGGCAGATACGGTACAGATTCAGCTTAGAAGCATGGGAATTCAGGACAAAGATATCGTAAATCCATTTTCAAGGGAGAGATGAAGATGAATCCCAAAGTATCGGTAATTATGCCATCTTTGAATGTGGTTCAATATATTGATCAATGTATGGAAAGTGTTTTGACTCAAACATTAAAAGAAATAGAGATTTTATGTGTAGATGCAGGGTCGGATGATGGTACATGGGAGCATCTGCAAGCGTATAAAAAGAAGGATGGCAGAATTAGACTTTTACATAGTAGCGTTAAGAGTTATGGCCATCAGGTTAATTTGGGAATTGGTCAAGCAAAAGGTGAATATTTAGCCATTGTTGAAACAGATGATTATATAGATAAAAATATGCTGGAGAAGCTGTATAGTCTGGCAAGAGAACATAAATTGGACTATATAAAAGCGGGAGCAATGGGAATTCACCAATTTAAGAGCCGCACGCTAAAAAGCAAGATGGAATTTGGAAATCGGGATAGTTCATTAATGGAAAAAATAGTTTCTCTGGATAAATATCCTCAGATTCTGGCAATGGATCATTATATATGGCGTGGGATTTATAGAAGACAGTTTTTACTGGAGTATTGCATATATTGCAGTGAAACAAAAGGAGCTGCTTACCAGGATATCGGCTTTACACATTTGGTGACAGCGTATTCAAAAAGGGGGATGTTTATTGATGAGCCCTTTTATCAGTATAGAATCAGCAGAGTGGGAAGTTCTTCACATGGATCGGGAGGTATAAAATATACATATTATGAGTATCACAGATTAATAGAGAATTGCAGGTATTTAGAAAAAATTCCGCAGCAGTCGTTGGAGTACTTTTGGAGGCGCTTTATAAAAGCTATTCTAGGGGAAGTCAATCATGTACTGGCTGTTAACAATTACAACTTATCTGACCTTTTTATAAAGCCATATTGCATCTGGTTTCAGAATGAACTTCGGAAAAAAATTATAGAGGATACTTTTTTAAAACAGAATTTCTCAGAAGAAGAACAACGGGAGATTGAGCAATTTGCATATGACTATAAGGTATATGCAGAAATGAAACGGGAAAAAGAGAAACAGAAGGCTCAATATAGGCAGAAATTTATAAGCTTTGTGGAGGGCAAACAGAGTGTAATTTTTGGAAGTGGTATATATGGATTTGCTGCTTTGGAACTGCTCTATGAAAATAACTTAGAAATAGTGGGTTTCTGTGATAATAATAAAACTCTTTGGGGCAGGGAGAAATACGGCGCGAAGATCTATTCTCCCTCTTATATGACGGAACATTATCCGCATGCTGTGTATATTGTGGCAAATAAAACATATGCAGACGTGATGGCAGAGCAATTAAAACGGATGAATATAGAGAATATTATTATTTATAAAAATCTATGAGGAATTATGAGACAAATTAAAACGTTAATAATAGGGGCGGGAATCAGCGGATTAACATATGCTAATTTTTGTAAAGAAGACCTCTTAATAATTGAAAAAGAACCAGTTCCAGGTGGATTATGTAAGTCATTTTATGCGGACGCTGGCAGATATGTATGGGATTGTGCGGGCCATTTTTTTCATTTTTCGGATAAGAGGATTAAACACTTTTTTGAAAAAAAGATAAGAGAAGAAGATTTAGTTTTCTGCAAAAAAAATACAAAAATTTATTACAATAACAATTTAATTGACTATCCTTTTCAAAGCAATATTCACCAGCTGCCCAAGGAGGAGTTAATTGATTGTCTATATGATTTGTTTAACAAAGATGAGGAAAATGGTGGAGGTGAGGAGTATAAAAGTTTCTGTGAAATGCTTTATGGGAAGTTTGGGAGATCAATTACGGAAAAATTTTTGCGCCCCTATAATGAAAAACTGTATGCCTGTGATCTAAATATTCTGGATACAGATGCGATGGGCAGGTTTTTTCCCTATGTATCTCCAATTGATATAATAAAGAATTTCAAGAAAAAAAATACTATAACATATAATGAATATTTTGAATATCCCAAAAAGGGGGCAGTGACGTTTATAAATGCCTTAAAAGAGGGTATAGAAGATAAAAAAATAATTCTGAATTGCGCTTTAAAAGAACTGGACATCAAAAAACACTTAGCGTTTGCTGGAGAAGAGGTTATTCGATACGATAAACTGATAAGCTCCATACCTCTAAATAATTTTTTATCGCTTAAAGGAATGGAGAAATTTTCAAATATTTTGCCGGAACTGCACTCCAATACAGTTTTAGTATTTAATATGGGATTTAATAAGAAATCCGCTATAGACAATATACATTGGATTTATTTTCCAGATAAAAGTATCAATTTCTATAGAGTAGGTTTTTATGATAATATTCTTGGTACAGATAAACTGAGTATTTATGTTGAAATAGGTTTTGAACGGATGGATAAAATTGACATACCTTTGCAGCTTGACAAGACAATGGATGGTTTAAGAAAATGCGGTATTATAACGGATCATAAGCTAATATCCTATAATACAGTATTGATTCCGAATGCGTATGTACATATTACATCAAAGTCGAAAAAATTGGTGGAGGAAATAGAGAAAAAAATGGAATTGGAAGATATTTATATAATGGGGCGATATGGAAGCTGGAGATATTGTTCAATCGAAGATTGTATGTTACAAGCTATAGAATTATCAAAGCGTTTATAAAAAACGACCGCGATTTAGATTGGAAAGATGTATATCTCTACTGCCAAGCGACTGTAAAAAATGTCTAAAAAATTTTGGAGAAGAAAAGATTATGCAAAAGATCAGACGCCGTCTAAAACTAGAAATAGAAGCAGTTTTCCAGGTACTGTTAAACACCCATCACGAAAAGCTGACCGGCCCCAGGGAGGTGGTCATTTCCACCCTGGAAGAATGCCAGCAGGCCGCTCTTGTAGTGGGAAATAAACTGGAAGCAGTGCTGAGCGATCATGCAGAAATGGTCTCTATATTGGAGGAATACTGCGAGGAGCTCTATCAGGCCGCCCTGGAGCCGGATCGAGCCGGGCACCATGGGGAGAGGCTTGACAGCCTGATCCAAGCGGCAAGCGGGCTCCTGGAACCGATAGAAACCTATCTGCAGATCGTATTTATGCCCTACAAGGCCTCCATGTGGGACAGCCTGGAGAGCATCTATCTGGCTGCCCGGGAAGATTCGGAATGCGAATGCCTGGTCGTCCCCATTCCTTACTACAATATGGATCAGAACCGAAAAAGGGCAGAGTTGGTATATGAGGGAAACGAATTTCCGGAGAATATTCCCATCACGGATTATAGAGAGTATCATCTGGAATCGGCTCTGCCGGATGTGATCTACATTCACAATCCCTATGATGAATACAATGTGGTGACCAATGTTCATCCGGACTACTTCTCTGGAAGGCTGAAGAAGTATACAGGCTGCCTGGTCTACGTGCCCTACTATGTGACGGCTGGATTCTTCAGCGAAGGGCACCGCAATCTGTCGGTATACCGGAATATGGATTATATGATCGCCCAGTCAGAGCACTTTAAGGAGGAGGCCAAGGGGCAGCCATACTATGATAAGATGCTGCCTTTGGGATCGCCGAAGCTGGATCGGGTGATCCGTATCTGCCGGGATAACCGGTCGCTCCCGGAGCAATGGAAGGCCCAGCTTGCGGGGCGCAAGATTGTGATGCTCAACACAAGCATAAACACTATGCTGCGGGATACGGAAGCTTATCTGGACAAGCTGGATTATCTGTTCCGGTATTTTCAGACAAGAAAAGATGTAGGGCTTATCTGGCGTCCCCATCCGCTCTTGTCATCTACCATAACCTCCCTGCGGCCCGCCTATGGGAAAAGGTACAGAGAGCTGGTGGAATATTTTCGAACCAATCAAGTCGGGGTGCTGGATGAGACGCCGGATCTGACGGCTACTATCGCCATCTCAGATGCTTACATTGGCTAGAACAGTACTTCGGTGATCAATCTCTTTGGGGCGGCGGGGAAGCCGATGTTTATCCTCCACAATTATGTGTTTGCGCCCTTTTCTTCTCTCGAAAAACGCGCCCTTTGGGCTGCAGACCTGGAACCGGCAGCTGAGGGGTGGCTGGCGCTTGCCGG
>CALWBS010000347.1 GCA_944376135.1 uncultured Enterocloster sp. | reverse complement strand
CTTAATTTAGAACTTTTGTCAAATTTGCGGAAGAAAATTTGACACGGAGAATACTTGAACAAGATATCTTCTTGTATTATAATATAGACAACAAGTCACAGAATAAACAGAATAGGACGGAGGAGATTATGAGAAAAAAAGGAATCGCGCGGCTAGAGCCGCTGCTGTATCTGTTCCCAGCCCTGGCGTTTTTTGTGCTGTTTACCTATTATCCCTTTATCAAAACAGTATTCAATAGTTTCTTTTTAACAAATTTTATGGGCGTCCGCCGGGAGTTTGTGGGACTAGAGAACTATCTGCGGATTTTGCAGGATCAAGAATTTCTCACAGCAATGAAGAACACATTTATTTATGTGCTTGCATCGGTGCCGTTGTCGGTTTTTATTGCCCTGTTATTGGCGTTGATTGCCAATAAGAAAACCAAAACTTCACCAATCTATGAAACAATGTTCGCCCTACCTATGGCTATATCCTCCTCGGTGTGCGCTATGATCTTTGAGCTGATGTATAACCCCTCTTTGGGAATCCTCAATGAAATCTTGGGCACCAACATCAGCTGGCTAACAGACAGTCGTTTTACCATCTATTCCATCAGCTTCATATCCGTATGGATGAATATCGGCTTTAATTTTCTCTTTTTACTGGCAGCAGTGCGGAATGTGCCAACAGATTTGCTGGAGGCAGCCGATATGGAGGGGGCATCTTTCTTTCAAAAAGCCACAAAGATTATTCTCCCTATTGTTTCTCCAACGGTGTTTTTCCTAATTATCAACTCTCTGGCCCGCAGTATGATGATGTCTGGCCTTGTCATTATTCTCACTGAGGGAGGGCGCGGCGGCAGTGCCTCTACCATGATCTCCTATATGTATACACAGTCGGTGAATTCCCAGAATTACAATAATGGCTATGCAGCTGCAATTGTTGCCTTCATCATTACATTTATTCTCATGCTCATCAGCTTTGCTTTTGAAAAGAAGTATGTCAACTACGACTGATTGTGAGGTGTTGATATGGATACCATTACTCATGAAAAGAGAAAAAAGCGATTCAGGAGCATCTTGTTTCAGATTTTTGCGATTATAGTAGGTTTGCTTGTCCTGTTTCCCATCATCTACTGCTGTTTCGTCTCCTTCATGAAACCCACTCAGATCCAGTCCATTCCTCCGACCTTCTTCCCGAGAGAATGGACAATTGAGAACTATAAAACAGTCTTGGAGACCACCACCATTGGGCGCTTTATGCTTAACTCCCTGATCGTGGCGGGGGTTAGTAGTGTTGTGCGGCTTGTTACTGCTTCTCTGGCTGCTTTTGCGTTCTCATTTTACAAATTCAAGGGGCGAGATGCGCTGTTCATGATATGTCTGGGAACAGTGATGATTCCATCTGATGTGGTGTTGGTCACCAACTACCAGACCATTTCCAGTCTCCACCTCGTCAACACTTATATAGGGATGACATGTATTTTCTGCGTGGCAGCGATGAACATCTTTATGATGCGACAAAATTTTCTCACTTTCTCTAAAACGCTTCAGGAAGCGGCTTATGTGGACGGATGCAGCAATATTCGATTTTTCTTTAAAATTTTGCTGCCCACTTCGACGCCGGTATTGACTACAGTGTTCATTTCATCTTTTATCAGTACCTGGAACACCTATCTCTGGCCCATGCTGGTGACCAACGATCCAATGATGCGGACGGTGCAGGTAGGGGTCACTATGCTTAACAATGAGGACAGCAACGTGTATGGCCCCATCATGGCGGCTTCTATGATGGTATTGGTGCCCACAGTAGCGCTTTTCCTCATCTTCCGGAAGAAGATTGTCAGCGGAATCATGGGCGGCGCCATCAAGGGCTGACGTGAACGCTTGCAATAGAAATTTGAATTTACGAGAAAAAAAAGGAGGAACTTATGAAAAAGTTGTTTTGCCTCATGCTGGCTGCCGCCATGCTGCTGGGCCTTCTGGCTGGCTGCGGCAACAATACGCCAAACGATGCCGGCAACGGCACAGAAGAGGATGGCGTGATTACGATTGAGTACTGGAACTCCGCAGAAGGTGCCATGGCTACCTCCACGGAATATCTGGTCAAGCAGTTCAATGACACCGTAGGCAAAGAGAAGGGAATCGTGGTCAACTCTGTGTTCCAGGGCGGCGACGTGATGGAAAAGCTGAAGACCCTGGCTCAGGCCAATGACTACGGCAATTTCCCTGATGTGGGGCAGATTTATTCTGCTGGTATTCCGACTCTGGTTACCATGGATCCGTTATATACGATAAGTGAGGTGTACGATTCAGGGGAATTTGACATCAGTGTGCAACAGGAGGATGTTATTGAAAATTTCCTCCGCACATATCAGTATGAAGGTGAACTGATCGGCATGCCTCTGAACGCATCCTCTATGCTGATGTATTACAACAAGGATGCCGTTCGGGAAGCAGGACTGGATCCCGACGCACCGCCAACCACCATTGCAGAGCTGGCGGAGTGGACGGATAAGTTGACCGTTCGAAATAGTGATGGCTCTATCGCCCGCTATGGCCTGAATATCCAGATGGACCGCTATGAGCTGGTGAATTTCTTGTCAGGGGTCAGTGATACGGGCTGCAATTACATTGGCGATAATGGCGGAGGCCGTGACGGAATGATGACCAAGCTGACCATCGGCGAAGATGGATCTCTGATGACTTTCCTCGACGAGTGGGAGAAGGTCATCGCCACCGGCGGCTACAAGGCGGTGAACGATGATGAGCGTGGGGAGTTTGCTAACGGTCTGTCCGCCATCAACTTCCAGTCCAGCTCCCAGCTGGCTACTATGTTTGAGAACGCCGAGGGAAAGTTTGAGCTGGGCGTAGCACCGCTGCCTGCCTGCAGTGATGCGTATAACGCCGGAGCCGCCGTTGGCGGCGGATCCCTTTGCATGTTTGACTTGGGCGATGAGGCTCGACTCCAAGCTGCCTGGGAGTTTATTCAGTTCATGGTTTCCGCCGACAGCCAGATGTATCTTTTCGAGAATAATGGGTACCTACCGGTATGTGCCGCCGCATACGACTCCGACGCCTATGCCGCCTATATTGAGGAACGGCCTGAGGCTGCCGTGGCTGTGGAGCAACTTAACAATTCCGATGTGGGGATGCAGGAACCTTTTGATTTGATTAACTGGGAGTTGAACACCTTAAGTAAGGAAAACTTCATTGCCTGGACTAACGGGGAAATCAGTAAGCAGGAGTGCCACGATAATATTGTGGACGGCTTCAATGCAAAGCTGACAGAATATATCCGAGCCAACGGATAAAATCTGGCTAGACAGGCGGGAGTAAAACTCCCGCCTGTCTCAGCTACTTTAAAAAAAAGTGATTTAAAGAGGTGATAACTATGATTAAGCTGGTCGTCTGTGATATGGACGGGACCATGATTGGACACGATGAAAAAATTCCGCCGGATGCTGCCGACTTTATTGCTTCCCTAGAGGCACGGGGGGTTATGTTTACGGTAGCCACTGGACGTGCAGAAGGCTATATG
>CALWBS010000346.1 GCA_944376135.1 uncultured Enterocloster sp. | reverse complement strand
TGCACTGGTTTGTCATCGGCATGCTGCTTGTGGTGTGGATGTGTGTCCTGCTGTTCACACGGCCTTACCGGGCCATGAAGAAACTCCCCCTTTACGGCATCGACTGGCTGGGCGGCTTCCTGTGGGGAGTCATCCTCTTTGCCATCGTTTTCGTCTGCATCTACGGAGAATATTATGACTGGCTGGACAGTGTCGAGATCCGCTCGTGCATCGTCATCGCCGTTGTGGCCTTGATGATCAACATCAACCGCATGAGTACCCTGCGCCGCCCTTACATCGAGCCGCAGGTGTTCCGCTACCGCAATTTTCCTGTTATCCTCTTCCTGTTCCTGATGCTCTGTCTGTTCCTCACCACCTCGTCCGTGCTGCAGAACCAGTTCATGAGCTCCATTCTGCACTACGACCCGCTGAATGCCGTCTCTCTCAACTGGCGGGTGTTCACCGGTATCCTGGCCGGCGCAGGCATCGTGTTCTACCGCCAGGCCGTGCTCCACAAAGGCTACAAGCTGCTCATTTCATTGGGGATCCTGTTGATTGTAGTCTATCAGTATTACATGTATTTCCTCATCCACCCCAACCTGAACATCGAAAGCCTCTACCTGCCCAACTTTCTGAAAGGCGTCGGACACGGCATCCTCTACATCTCGCTCACCATCTACGTGGCCAAGAGCGTACCTTTCAAACATTTCTTCCAGGGATTGTGTGTACTCAGCTTCATCCGTACCAGTATCGCCACCCCGCTGGGAACCGCCATCCTGACCCGCTGGATGAGGCAACTGCAACAGGACAACATCGGCCTCCTCAGCCGCCGCATGGACGGAGTGAACGGCTGGACGCCCGACGTGTCTATCCGCAACCTGTATGCCGTCGTCTCGCAACAGACCACACTGACCAGTCTGAAAGAACTGTTCGGCATCGTCTGCATCTGCGGCACGGTCTTTCTGGTCGGTATCTTCACCTATCGGTTGTGGAAAAGGTACATTCCGCTCCGCTATCGAGGATAAACCCAAATCCCCCAATTACCCGACTGGCAACAAAGACTCCAACGTAACGTCTTCGGCCTCCACCTCACAACTGCGGAAGTGCATCTCTTTCTCGGCCTTCTCCCTGGGGAATGTGAAATAGGTACAAAGGGCCTCCGTACAAAGTTCGCCCTTGTCATCGTAGAGCCGGGCCTCCACAAAGGCCAGGTTGCGCTTCTGTTCGCGGAGCGAAGCACGCAGCAACAGGTAACGGCTGTCGGTAGACACCGCCTTGCGGTAACGGGTTTCCATCCGGGTCGTCATGCCCGCCGTCTGCAGCTTGCGGAACACCACCCATCCGCAGATTTCGTCGAGCAGCACCGACTGTATGCCTCCGTGCAGCGTATGCAGGAAACCTTGATAATGGCCGTCCGGCTTCCAGACGCTCACCACCTGGTCAGCGTCTTCATAGAAATCCATCTTCACGCCATATTCATTGTCGGGCGAACAACCAAAACAGTTGTACCCTTCCAGCTTCTTCCAAGGATTGATTATTTTCTTCATGAGTGTTTCCGATTTTAGTGTACGCAACAAATGTAGCAAAAAGATTTCAGAACTTGTACACACAATCCACGCCAAAGATGTTTTTCCGTCCGTCGGCCTCCCACTGGCGGCAGTAGAACACATCTGCCTCCCAATCCTCCGAGAAGAGCGGCAGCGAAAGCCCGGCCCGATAGCGCATGCGGGCTACATCGAAACCATCCCCACGGTTCAGACTGTTGTACATCTCGACCGATGCATAGGGTTCCAGCTTGCAGTGGCGTATGTCATAGGCCAGTTTCAGGCGGGAGCGCAGCCTCAACTCGTTCTCCACGTCGTCCCAAGTATGCTGGAACCTTTCGCGCAAGGCCAGCTTCACCCTTCCCCATCGGCCGGACAACGTGCCGTCGGCATGATAACGGTGGCGGAACTTCCACCCGTCTCCGCCCCGATTGCGGTAATGAATCTCATATCCGCCTCCCAGCTTCAGGAAAGACAGTACGGCATATTTGGCACCTACGTCCAGCCCCCACCGGTCCGTGGTCCGCAAATGGTTCTTGGTACGCCACTCCAGTCCGCCTGACACATCCAGCCGTTCGTTCACTTCATAGACCACCCCCTGCCTCAGCCAGGTGGTATAGTCGGCTTCCTGCGCCTGCACAGCAGAGACAATCCCAGCCCAAAGCAGGATCAGTCCTATCCATTTCCTTATCTGACGAATTTGAAATCTGCCCATTATCCAGCCCTAAATGGTTTATTTGCAAATATAGCGAAGATTTTTGGAAAGAATCTGGAAAGATGCCACTACTCTTCCATAATCTGCAGAGCATACTCCCTTCCAAACGCCAGATAATAAAATCAAAAATTGTTACAGAAAGAACAAAACTTCCACATTCTTGAGGACTGCCGGGATTTCAGGTTTAAACCCCAAGCCCCTTATGTTTCAAACATTCGGCCTTTATGTTTGAAACATCCCCCCCTTGGGTTTCAAACATTCGAAAACGCCATGTAAAGAGAGTCCAACGAGGATGTTCCATGGAAAACCGGTATAACATCCATAATATTCAACAAAACATTTTAGAAAAACAGAAAATGACGTAGCATTTCCCATACATGCTGTAAACTTATAGGCACAGGGAAGAAGAGTCATCCGCTACGGCAAATATCAGGTACATGCAAGGTATTCTATGACCGAAGAAAAGAAGGAAAATAAAGGCAAGAAAAAAACCGGCCTGCCCCGAAGAACAGACCGGTTCTAAAAATATGAAGAATTTATCTATCAGGGATTACACGAACCAACGTACGTAGCAGAAGTCCTGACGATGGGGCAGGTCGGGATTCTTGGGGAACATACGATAGGCAACCTTGAAGCTGCCGGCATTCTCCAGCTTGTGCTTGGCCTGGAAGGTATAGAGGTTACCCTCTTTCTTCACAACCTCGAACGGCTCAACAGAATAGATGTGCTGCTTGCCGTCGGCAGAAGTGTAGGTCGTTACCAGTTCCAGCCCGATGGCATCGTTCAAACCCTTTTCGTCAATCACGTAAGTGATGGTATACTCCTTACCACTCTCAATGGAACCTTTGACAAGGTCTTCGGTCTTCTCGCTGGAAACGATTTCGATGCTGTCCCACTTCTCGACCACCTGTTCCTTCCATGCAGCGATTTCCTTGGCCTTGGCATAATTGTTGGCAG
>CALWBS010000345.1 GCA_944376135.1 uncultured Enterocloster sp. | reverse complement strand
GTGATGTGGGCCAGGACGATGCCCAGCTGGGCTTCACGTCCGCGGATGTGGTCGTCGTAGTAGCCGCGCGGGTCGGGGATGTGGTCCACGTCGTACATCGACAGGCCGCTGGGGATGGCGTCGGCGTTCAGCCGCCGGCCGTTGCGGAACGTGGCGTGCGGGGTGATGACGGGAAGCATCTTCTTGCGGGCGGCCTTCAGGGTTTCGAAGTCGCCCTTCGACATTTCGCCCCGGCGCACGGCCTCGAGGGCGTCTTCTATCTCTGCGCAGACACGGGCCACGAGGGGCGAAGCCAGTGCCTGGTGGAACAGCTCGGGGGTGCATTCGCGCACCACCCGGCTCTTTACGTTATTGCTTATTCCGAATTTCATTTTTAAGGAGTTAAGAAGTTAAGGAGTTAAGGGGTTCAGGAGTTAAGGAGTTAAGAAGTTAAGGAGTTAAGCCAATACTTTCAATGAATATTGTTTAATAATTTCGTAAGCCAAACTATTGGCTTAACTTCTTAACTCCTTAACTCCTGAATTCTAAAAATTAAAATTCCGCATCAAACACCCGATCCACGAAGTCGCTCGCCTGCCGGCTCTCGTCGATGAGCACGTCTGCCGGCGTGATGTCCGCCTCGTCCAGAGCGATGCGCAGGGTGAGCCGCACGTGGCTATCGCCCACGCTGGCCCGTCCGTGGGGCAGTTTGATGTACTTGCCGCCGGGCCTCGACGCGCTGCGGCGGTAGGCGTTGAAGTTGCCCTCCGTGGGGCTTACCAATCCCAGACTGCCCTCCAGGCGTCCGTTTCCGTTCATCAAAGCCTTGTAGGCTTCGTCGCTGAGTTGAATTCTTACGTTCATTGTCGTGTAAAAAGTTTTAATGTTGTGAATAGGGTTAATTAATTGAGAATTGAGAATTGAAAATTCTTCATTCTTCATTCTTAATTCTTCATTTTAATCAGTTCCACCGCCAGAATGTCCTGAAACATCTGCCCGTTGTACTCGCGCGTCTGGAAGCGGAGGACGGCATACACCAGCTCGCCCGCATAGAATTTGCACGAGGCCAGCTGCCCCAGCATGGCTGCCACGTACGTGTCTTCGTACTTGCCGCCCACCTCCTGCAACACGATGTTGCACTTCATCACCTGTCCGTTTTCGGCCTTCTGGCTCTGCACCGCGAAGGGTTCGCCCTGCGCTACGACTTTCATTAATTGCTTCATATCTCTTTTCCGTGTTTAGTGTTGGAAGCCCCCAATACGAAAAGCTCCCGCAAGCAAGGGGGTTGTTTTCCCTTGATTGCAGGAGCAAAGTTAGCGGATGGAGCGCAGACCATCCCTTTACCTAAAGTTTACGTAAAGTCACTTTATGTCATATTTTTCGGCTTTTTCCTTCAGGCGGTCGAACACGTCCGTGTAGCTGGCCCCCTGCTTGCTGGCGTTGAGCAGCTGCGGCAGGGCCTTGAACTCCGTGCCGAAGACCATGCCCAGCTCGTCCATCAGCCGCTGTTTGTTGGGAGCTATCTGCCCCTTGTCGTCCTCGAACATGCGCAGGTCGAACATGGCGCTGACAATCTTCGCAAAGTTCGTCTTCTGCCCCCTGGCTATCCTGAACACGCCCTTCGGCTTCGCCTCGGCAGGCTCCTCCCCCGCCCCGTCGTGCAGGGCCTCGTAGATGTCGTCAGACAGAAACCCTTCCGTCTGCCAGTAGGCTTCCATCCTCATCTTCAGGCGGCTCTCGCCGATGCGCCAGGCCAGCCGGTCAGTCCGCTCGGCCCCACCCGCCGCCGCATGTTCCTGCAGGGCGCACATCAGCTCCAGCGTACAGGTGCGGTGCCAGGCTTCGTCGGTCAGCGACAGCAGCAGTGCCGCCAGCTCCAGCACCATCGCCGTGGCGTCGCGCACGTCGTCCTCGGGGGCGTCCGCATCCAGCAGGCGGACGTCATACAGCAGCGCGTCCCAGGCCGTCTGGCACCGGTATTCCGCATCGTCGGGCGCTTCCTTCAGCCCGTCCAGCAGGTCGGCCACCAGCACCATCACCTCCTCGGGCGACAGCCTGAACGACCGCCTCCGCCCTCCGTCGTGCCGGGCCACGTCGGCCGCCAGCCGGTAGAGCACGTCGTCCTCAAACCGCATGTCTATGCATTCTCTTTCTTCGTTTGTCAGTCTGTGTTTCATTGTCGTATTCTTTTGTCAGTTCGCGAATGTTGTCCAGTGTCTCCAGCAGCGTATAGGTGAGCGTGCCTCCATCGTCGCTCCCCATGGCATACTGGCCGTTGATGAAGTCGGTCAGCGTGTCCTCCTCGATGTCGAACAGGGCATGCACGCGCTCGCCGTAGCGGTACACGCCCATCCGATGGAAGTGCACGCTGATCTGGTAGCCGTTGTTGCAGCAGAGCGACACCATCTGTGCCAGGTCCTGGCGTGTGCGTTCCAGCGTCAGCGTCCCTTTTCGGGTGGCCTCCATCTTGTACGAGCTGCGTGCCGCCCCCATTGCCGACGAGAGCGAACGCAGGAAGCGCAGGTGGTCTATCATGGAGGGCGGCGCGTCCACGGGTCCGCCGCGGTCGGGGTCGGGAAAGTCGAACACCACCCGCTTCACCCGTTCGCCCTTCTTGCGCATCTGTTCCTCCACCGTGTTCCAGAAGTCCTTTACGCGCATCTTGGCGCGGATTTCGATGGTCAGCCCCACAGGGGCCAGCAGGGCGTGGAGCGACTCCTGCAGGATATTCCGCACCTTGTCGGGGTCGCCGTCGAAGGCCCCCGCCCGCTCGATGGCCATCTGCGCCACGCCGGGCCGGTTGTCTATGATGACGCGGCAGAAAGGCTTCGACACCTCCCTGCGCTCCTGGTACTTGTCCCAGATGCTGACCTGCGTCAGGTTGCACACGTGCAGCAAGGCCACGCCCTGCCTCACCTTCAGAATGTCGTTGGGATAGACGGCCGTCTCGCCGTTCTTCTTCGTCCGATACAGATTGAGCCGAGCTGCGTCCAGCAGCCTGTCCAGATATTCCTGCGGGTTCTCGCCCACACACTCCCCGTCTTTGAAAAGCTCCTGCTGGTCCGCCCGGACCAGCTCGAATTT
>CALWBS010000344.1 GCA_944376135.1 uncultured Enterocloster sp. | reverse complement strand
GGGTTATTAAATCCATGCAGGAAAAGTATCCCCGTATCCGTTACCACTTTTATAGCAGCGGTACAGACGCTGTAAATGAGCGGTTGGATCGAGGACTGTTAGATATGGCAATTATTGTTCAGGAAGTGGATCTGTCAAAGTATAATTATTTACGGGTTCCTGCGTCAGATCAGTGGGGACTCATTATGAGAAAAGACAGCCCACTTGCAGAACACTCCTGTATCCATCTGAACGATTTAATGGATATTCCCCTCATTCTTTCCCG
Source organism: uncultured Enterocloster sp. (assembly GCA_944376135.1). Classification (GTDB taxonomy): domain Bacteria; phylum Bacillota; class Clostridia; order Lachnospirales; family Lachnospiraceae; genus Enterocloster. Next base: position 4,014 of record CALWBS010000344.1, on the reverse strand, counting down.
CCAGGCTATGGGAGAAGAAATGCCGAAATGGTTTGGGGAAATGCAGGATAAGCTGAATATTGTGGCAACCTATGATTTGCTTTTTACTACATCTGTAATGGTGCGGGAAGGTTTGCGATATGTTCTCGGATTTGCCGGCCTTGTCAATACCGGACCGGACAGTGACCTTTGCTTTCTCCCTTTGGAGCCGGCACTCACATCGCCTATGCATATCATCTGGAAGAAATACCAGGTGTTTAGTCCCGTGGCCTCGTTGCTTCTTGATGAATTGAAAAAGATTTTTGGATAAACCGCACTGCCAGAACAGTATGGCCCAAAGCCGCGCTGTAAACAATGAGCTGGGGATTCAGCGGAATGGAACTCATCATAAACGCGGCCAGCCAGTCATCTTTCATCCCACTCCGGGAAAAGGAGGACGCAATGGGAATGGTCCCATCCATGCAGAGGGGGGACGCAACGCCTAAAGCACTCTTGTTTTTATTCCCGCCGCATCATCGCAGCAGCTTTGGGACAGTTACTCTGTCTCCATTAATTCCAATGTACCTGTAAAATCCTCTGTTTTACTGGAAAGTACCTCCAGCCCGCTTTCTACCTTTCCCAGATGCACTAACATCATCAGAAGTCTCTGTTCCTCCGCTGCACGCAGTCAACACGCCTGTGCACAGTGCAGCAATCACTGCAAATCTGTAAAGTTTCATTTTCAGCTTCATAAATCTTCTCCTCTTTAGCCCGCGCAGTTCCTTTAACCGACATAAGGGAGCCAGTCATCTGTAATTCCAGTTCTGATGAACCATTGTCGAAGCATCTCCGCTAACTGCTCTCTGCCATCATTTATAATCCCCAACGGTTCCCTTATATCTGCTTTCGGGCACAATTTAGCAATATCTTTCCTGATATTTCCCACAGCGCCTCCGCAGTATGAGTAAAACGGAAGAATGATTTTCCCGGATAAATCGTTTCGATACAGCCAGGAGGCCAATGGCGGCGCAATCGTTCCGCACCAGTCAGGACTCCCTGCAAAAATAACCGGATAAAGACGCGGGGAACTGGCGCCTGGAAGAAGCTGCGGATAGCAGCTGGTTCGGATTTCCCGTTTTACCTGCTCCAATAATTCCGGGAAAGCCATTGGATAAGGATGCCGGGGATGAATTTCATACCAGTCACCGGAAGTAACTTCCTGCAGTTTTTTCGCAATTTGATGGGTATTGCCCGAATAAGAATAAGAAACAATCAGTAGGGGGTTCATTTTCAATCCTTCTTTTCTTTTCCAAATGACATACATTTACCAATCACATCGCCAGTCCGCAGATACTCATAGGTAGGCATTTCAAACAACACTGGCTTCAAGGTATGATAGTCGATCTTGCCTGCCGCATTCAGCACGTTTTCTTCAGCATAGGTTGCGTCAATGGTGCAGATAAAACTCTCAAATCCTTTTGTCTCATAGATATCCTCTACGCTGCATACCATGGTTACCGGCGCCTGTACGATCATTGGCACACCTGCATCATCTGTCACATAATCAAACAAAGCGGATTTGTCCTCTTTGTTTCCGCTTACGCAGCCGGAGCGGTCCGCCCCCGCAAGCATTGCCTCATCTACAATGTTAATGGAAAGTTTTTTGGTTGCTTTGATTCCCTTATTCGTATAGTGGGCAGATGCCAGACTAACCATTACATGGTCATGGCCGATAATGCCAAGATGACCCACAAGGAGCCAGTTAGGCTTTCCATCGACCATAGCCCCTACGACAACGAGAGGGGTGGGATACAGTGCCAGTGCGTTTCCAATGTTCTTTTTCATGTTTCATAACCTCCTAAAAATAATGATACTATGGTTTATTGTCTTTCGATTCCATTGACATCCAGCCATGCCGCTACATCATCCGGCATACCAGAGCCGCCTGAATAATTGATTGCAAGACCCTCCGCCATATTGGCGTCCGGAACCAGCTTTGCAATGGCCGTTTGGCTTTGGCCAAGACCTCCGCCTCCGTGGCTGCAGAACGGCAAAATCGTTTTTCCGGAGAAATCATACTCTTCCAGGAAGGAAGCAATGGGCATGGGAATGGAAGCCCACCAGTTTGGGTATCCCAGGAAAATTATGTCATAAGATTCCATATTCTCTACATGGGCAGCAAGTTCCGGGCGGGCATTTTCCCTTCTTTCCTCTCCGCCCACATTGATCAACTCATCGTAATTTACCGGATACCTCTGCACTGTCCGGATTGAAAAAAGGTCACCGCCCTGTACAATCTCATCCAACGTGGCATCTGTGTTATCCAAACGAGTAAAATACGCAATTAAAATATTTTTCCCATTCCTGTCTTCCTGTTCCCCGGAGGCTGCCATGTCTGTCACAGACAATATCTCCTCTGGCTCCCGCGCTTCCTGTGTAGAGCAGGCCCATAAAGACAGCATCAATCCAAACGCAAAAACGATTGCGGGCAAATACACCCAGACTTTTTCTCTTCTGTTCATCATCCATTTATTCATCAATACTTACCAGATGATAGGTGCGGCTACCGAGCCCAATTTCCCCGGCATGTTCCAGCGTCAGCAGCCCGTTGCGGGATTCAATGCGCTGAATCAGGGAGGCTCCATCTTCTGCGGAATAAACCAGATCAATGCACGCCTGGTCCACCGCAACGGGGTCGAAGGATGCCAGGATGCCAATATCATGCATATCCGGCTCAGCCGGGTTGCCATCGCAGTCACAGTCCACTGACAGGCGGTTCATCACATTGATATACAGCATGTTCCCATCCATATAGTCGGCCACCGACTTCCCTGCCTCCGCCATAGATTCCAGAAAAGCGTTCTGGTCGCCGCCCCACATGCTGCCGCCGGTTCCGCCGGAATGGATGTGAGCCTTGCCGTCAGAGGAAGCAATGCCTATGGAGATATTTTTAATCGCTCCGCCAAATCCTGCCATGGCGTGCCCCTTAAAATGGGAGAGCACAATAAAATAATCGTAGTTCTCAAAATGGGAGCCCACATAATTTTCCGTAAGATGCGTTCCGCCGGTTACCGGCAAGGTCATGAAACCGTCCGCATCCATAATGTCTACGTCGGCAATGGCTGTATACCCATGGTCTTCGGCCAGCTGCATGTGATAGGCGGTGTTTGCCCGCTCTCCTCCATAGGCGGTGTTGCACTCAACGATGGTTCCGCCCACGGCCTGGACCAGATCTCCGATCAGTTCCGGCCGCAGGTAATTGCTTCCGGTCTCACCGGTGCTGATCTTGACGGCAATATTTCCTTCCGGCAGCTGTACGCCAAGGGCTTCATAGATTGCCATCAGCCCCTCCGGGCTGATATCCGTCGTCATGTATACAACCGGTTCTTCTTCTGAAACCAATGCCTCATCTGCAGACGCCGGCGTTTCCTGCTGTGTCTCCTCTTGGGGGGACTGTTCGGGTTCCGATTCCGGGGCTGTGTCTGCTGCTGCCGTCTGGCTGGACTCTGCCAAAGGACTTCCGAAAGAAACCTCCGGCTCATTCGCCGCGCATCCTGCCAGAGAAGCCGCGCATAACATCAATGCCAAGCTAATAGAAAGTCGTTTTTTCATGCATAACCTCCTTGTATAATCTATTTTCTATCCTACTCTATCGTGAGCATCATCGTGGTTTTTTCCCGGACATCCTGCGAAAAAATCCGGAAGTATAGTAAGCCAGGAAAATAAAGGTTCCCATCATTGCGAGATAGTCCAAATAAAACAGGGGAACCGGTTCATTAAAATCCAGAAATACAAATTGGGTGCGCAGCAGCATATAGGTAAGAAGATTCCGCCGGATAAATACAGTCAGTCCATAGAGCGCAATCACCGCTCCCAAGACAGGAACTACGATCTCTCCCTTATGAAAATCCCCTTCCAATTTCCATGCCCTTTTCATCATTCCCAGCAGCATTCCCCAGTGAAGCCCCAAATGCAGCGACATCAGGACAAAGCCCCAATAAGAGGAGGCCATATGCAGCAGTCTCGCAAAGGACATTCCGCCGCGAATCCCCAAAA
>CALWBS010000343.1 GCA_944376135.1 uncultured Enterocloster sp. | reverse complement strand
GTACCCCCAGTAGTTCAACTTTTTCTCCGGGGCAGGGACGGACTCTCCAGGCAGCAAAGGCCCCTCCGGCGCCTTCTCCGGAATGAGCTCCTCAAATTCCACCGGCGGCATGATCTCCACCGCTGTGACGCCCAGCTCCTTCATGTAGGGAATCTTGTCCAATATTCCTCGGAAAGTACCCCGGTCTTCCTGGCTGACACCCGAGGAGGGATGCTTTGTAAATCCCCGGACATGCATATGATAGATCACTGTGTCCTCCAGGGGAATCTCCGGATTCCTGTCCTGTCCCCAGTCAAAGGGCTCCTGCCCTTGGCAGAGGGCCCTTGGAACCCGCTCCCTGTGCTCCGCGCCCGCCCAGCGCGCTCTCTCCCCAAAAGATTTCCCGCAAGGATCAGGCATCTCCTTCCCGTCCGCTTCAAATGTATATTCCAAATCCGTGAAATCTCCCTGAACCGTCATGCTCCACACATCGCCGGTCCGGCCCGCCTCGGGGAACAAAATCCGCTCCTTCAGCGCCTTTCTTCCCTTTCTATAGAGCAGAAGGGCGCAGGAAGACGCGGGGGACGCAAAAGCCACATGAATCCCTCCCGGAATCTCCGTAAGTCCCATGGGATACAGCCGGCTCTCATCCACAGCAACTCTGTATGCTCTCTTCATTTTCTACTGCCCTCCTTATGCCTGCGCCTGTATTTTCTCCGCCATAATCTCCGGCCCCTGCCGGGAATTCCTTGTAAGCGCCGTGCTTAACGACATACACTTCTGTGTTTCGCGTTTGGATATATGTCTTTTACCATTATAAGGGATATTTCAGAATTTTTCCATCATTTTTCATATATAAGGTATATCATGTCCATTAAAGGAGCAAGTTTACAATTATTCCCGCCAAAAAGGAAAATAGCATAACAAAGGAAAGATACAAAGCAAACCGCCTTGTCCCCATAATAATCTTTACCGCTCCCAGATTAGTGATTTTTGTGGCCGGACCGGTAATCATAAACGAGGCCGCGCTTCCCACGCTCATCCCGTCAAAGAGCCATTGCTGCAGCAAAGGAATCGTCCCGCCTCCGCAGGCATAGAGCGGTACGCCTACCGTAGCCGCCATTAAAACTCCCAGGGCTTCATTTCCCCCGAACAGAGAGGTCATGGCATCTGCCGGGACATAGCGCTGAAAAAGGGCGGACAGCAAAATACCGATCAGGAAATAGGGACCGGTAGCCTTTACATTGCGCCCAAGATTTTTCACATACCGTCTGAACAGGTTCGGATCCGTATCCCGGTTGGTTGGGCCGTTAAAATTGTTGAAGTTAAAAAAAGAGCGATCTTTACATAGAAAAAATATAAGCAGGCCTGCAAGGATCCCGCACAGGAAGCAGGTAATAATTCTTACCGCCAGAACAGTATTGCCCAAAACCGCGCTGTAAACAATGAGCTGGGGATTCAGCAGGATGGAACTCATCATAAACGCAGCCAGCCAGTCATCTTTCATTCCGCTCCGTGAAAAAGAGGCTGCAATGGGAATGGTTCCATACATGCAGAGGGGAGAAGCAACCCCTAAAGCACTAGCTGCAATGATCCCCAAAATCCCCAGTCTTTTCCCCTGAAGGGAAAGAAATATCCGATGGATAGAATCCTTTGCAAATACGGAAACCGCAGACCCGATTGCCATTCCCAAAACCCAGTAAATAAAGATCTGATCCCACTGTACTGTAAAATAATACCAAATATAGACAAATTCCCGCTGAAGAGTTTCCATTTCTGCTCCTCTCTATAAAATCAAATATTTTCCATCCGGATCGTCAGGGATGTTTTTCAGTTTCTTTAATCTTCCCCTTCTTAGCCCGCGCAGCTCTTTTACCAGACATACTCCCCAACAGTTTGTCCGAATAAGAGTGGGGAACAATCAGTGAGGAGATCTCTTTCAATCCTTCTTTTCTTTTCCAAATGACATACATTTACCAATCACATCGCCGGTCCGCAGATACTCATAGGTAGGCATTTCAAACAGCACGGGCTTCAGGGTATGATAGTCAATCTTACCTGCCGCATTCAGCACGTTTTCTTCAGCATAGGTTGCGTCAATGGTACAGATAAAACTCTCAAATCCTTTCGTCTCATAAATATCCTCTACGCTGCATACCATGGTTACCGGCGCCTGTACGATCATTGGCACACCTGCATCATCCGTCACATAATCAAACAAAGCGGATTTATCCTCTTTATTTCCGCTTACGCAGCCGGAGCGGTCCGCCCCCGCAAGCATTGTCTCGTCTACAATGTTAATAGAAAGTTTTTTGGTTGCTTTGATTCCCTTATTCGTATAGTGGGCAGATGCCAGGCTGACCATTACATGGTCATGACCGATAATGCCAATATGGCCCACAAGGAGCCAGTTGGGCTTTCCATCGACCATAGCCCCTACGACAACGAGAGGGGTGGGATACAGTGCCAGTGCGTTTCCAATGTTCTTTTTCATGTTGCATAACCTCCAAAAAATAATATATTATGATTTATTGTCTTTTAATCAATACTTACCAGCGTATAAGTGCAGCTTCCGAGCCCAATTTCTCCGGCATGTTGCAGCGTCAGCAGCCCGTTGCGGGACTCAATGCGCTGAATCAGGGAGGCTCCGTCTTCCGCGGAATAAACCAGGTCGACGCACGCCTAGTCTATTGCAACGGGATCAAATGAGGCCAGGATGCCAATATCATGTATGTCCGGCTCAGCGGGGGCTGCCATCGCAGTCACGGTCCACCGACAGGCGGTTCATGACATTGATATACAGCATATTCCCATTCATGTAGTCGGCCACCGACTTCCCTGCCTCCGCCATGGATTCAAGAAAAGCGTTTTGATCACCGCCCCACATGCTGCCGCCGGTTCCACCGGTTACCGGCAATGTCATGGAACCGTCCGCATCCATAATGTCTACGTCGGCAATAGCCGTATACCCATAGTCTTCGGTAAGCTGCATGTGATAGGCGGTGCTTGCCCGCTCTCCTCCGCAGACGGTGTTGCACTCAACGATGGTGCCGCCCACAGCCTGGACCAGACCGCCGATTAGTTCCGGCCTAAGGTAATTGCTGCCAGTCTTGCCGGTGCTGATCTTTACGGCAATATTTCCTTCCGGCAGCTGCGCGCCAAGGGCTTTATAGATTGCCATCAGTCCCTCAGGGCTGATATCCGTCGTCATGTATACAACCGGTTCTTCTTCTGAAACCAATGCCTCATCTGCAGACGCCAGCGTTTCCTGCTGTGTTTCCTCTTAGGGGGGACTGTTCGGGTTCCGATTCCGGGTCTGCGTCTGCTGCTGCCGTCTGGCTGGACTCTGCCAAAGGACTTCCGAACGAAACATCCGGCTCATTTCCCGGGCATCCTGCGAAAAAATCCGGAAGTATAGTAAGCCAGAAAAATAAAGGTTCCCATCATTGCAACATAGTCCAAATAAAACAGGGGAACCGGTTCATTAAAATCCAGAAATACAAATTGGGTGCGCAGCAGCATTCCCCAGTGAAGCCCCAAATGCAGCGACATCAGGACAAAGCCCCAATAAGAGGAGGCCATATGCAGCAGTCTCGCAAAGGACATTCCGCCGCGAATCCCCAAAAATGCGAATACATG
>CALWBS010000342.1 GCA_944376135.1 uncultured Enterocloster sp. | reverse complement strand
AACAAAAGGGAGTTGAACTTTTAGATGCTCCGGTGATGGCAGATTTTAATGATGCGGCGGAAGGAAAAATGCGTATGCTTTTATCTGGAGATCCCAAGGCAATAGAGAGCCGCAGAGAAGTGATCGGGGATATGTCTAGTGCAATCTATTCAGTGGGCCACAAGCCAGGGATGGCGCAGGCGGGGAAAATGTGCCTGCAGGATCTGTTCTGCCTTACATTTGAGGCAGGATTTGAGACAATAGCCCTGGCGGAAAGATATGATTTAAATATGGAAGAAATGCGGAAAGCCTTTCGTGACAGCCCGGCATCCTCCACAATGCTTGGCATGGCATGGGAATTTTGCGGGAAGCGAGTGTTCAAAGATACGTATAACCCGACAGCCATTTTCGACAAGGATATTCATATCGCCCTAGAAATGGGAAAAAGAAAAAATATTTTTCTGCCAGCCTCTGAGGGGACAGCTAATATCTATAGAAAAGCGTTTGAGCAATGGCCTGATGAAGATATTTGGTCTGTAATTAAGCTTGTCAATAAGGATGAATAAAAAAGGAGCGATAGAAAAATGAGCAAAACTTATACAATCACGATGGATAATAAGAAGATGTTTTACGACCCCCAAATTGAACCGGCGGTCTACATAGAGCCGGGAGATGTGGTAATTTGCGAATCAGAGGATGCCAATTTGAGCCATTTTCTGACAGAGGAGGACGTCTGGGAGCACTGTGGAGAGCTGAAAGAGGACTGCGGGGGAGGCAGCGATCCGGTATGCGGGCCAATTTATGTAAATGGGGCAAAAGAGGGGGATTTCCTTTCCATAGAAATTTTGGACGTCCAGGCCGGCCCATGGAGAAATGGAGGGTACACATCAATCCAAGGCGAGGTGGGGTGGTTCAAGGACAGGCGGATCCCCGCGTCAGAAAAAGCCGCCACACGGATTTTGCATTATGACGGAGAGGGAAATTTGATCATGAATCTGGAGGGCGGAGAGGAATATTTAAAGGTTCCAGCTAATAATTTTGTGGGATGTATTGGCGTGGCGCCCAAATACGACAGAATCCCATCGGATCATATGAATAAAGAGGTGTGCGGAAATGTGGATATTCCTCAGTTTAAAAAAGGGGCAACGGTAATATTGCGCTGCAATGTAGATGGCGGGCTGCTGAGCATTGGAGATGTGCACGCCGCCCAGGGGGACGGGGAAATTACTGGATGCGCAGTGGAGAGCCAGGGGCGGACAACGGTAAAGGTTTCTCTCATAAAAAAGGAAGATATGCCCTATTACGGTTTTCCTCAGGTTAATAATGATAAGATGATAGGTTCCGTGGGCGTATGCCCCCATATCGATATGAACTATTGCTGTATGGAGGGGTATGCGGATTTAATTTATCGGATGGAGGCTGAATATGGCATAAAACAGGCGGACGCCTATATGCTTTTGTGTATTGCCGGAAAAATACAGATTGGAAACGGCTTGTCTGCTGTCTGCATGATTGACAGAGATATCTTGAAAAAGTACAAAAGAGAGGGAGAAAAATGATCACTAAGAAAGCGTTTAAAATCGGCGCGTCGGTCTGCGTAAAGGCGCCGGCAGGGGCGGCGTTTCCTATTGTGGATCCCGATATATATAGGAGCATTGATTGGCTCAGCAGCAATGATTTTGACAGCATAGAAGTACATATCCCGTCACCCGATCTTGTGGACGGAGCCCGGCTAAAGGATTATATTGCAAGGAAAGGGATGTGCGCATCCTCCATTGGAACCGGGCTGGCGGTGGCCTATGAGGGACTGACAATGACGGCGAAAGAACGGATCATACGGGATAAGGCGGTGGAGCGTTTAATGCGCCAATGCGATTTGGGTTCCCAGTTAAATTGCCCGGTGATCATCGGCTCCATGCGGGGGAAGGTGGAAGAGGGCGACACATATGAGGCGGTCGACCGGCGTATGATAGACGCAACAAAACGCCTAATGGACTATGCGGAGGGGCTGTGTGTTGACGTTGTAATTGAAGCGATTGATCGAAGCGAGACAAATTATCTTAAAACAGCCGATGAAGTGCTGGAATTGATTGATAAAGTAGGGAGCAAATATTTAAAGGTACATCTGGATACCTTCCACATGAATATTGAAGAAACGGACTGGAAGGAGCCGGTGCTGAAATGCGGGGAAAGGCTGGGACATGTACATATAGCGGACAATACAAGGCTATATCCTGGATCCGGAATGATTGATTTTATTCCATTTTTGAAGGCTCTGAAGAAAATCAATTACAATAGAAGCCTGATTATGGAGATATACCCGGGAAATGATGGCTATCAATCTTGCATTTTAGGACGGGATTATTTGTTGAAATGTTTTGAAGCGCTTTTATAAGAATAATAAGAGGGTTATAGAAAGATAGATGTGAGAAAAAGGGAGGGATAATGACTCGAGCGAGTCTTATCTGTCCCTTTTTGAGTGGTTTTTTGACGGCTAAATAGTCCTTCTGGAAAAAATTCCGTCCCCTGGAATACATTCTCAACTCTCCCGGGGGATTTTTCTGGTATTATAGGAGGGGGATTCCATAGATGGGATTTTAGGAGGGGCAGAATATTTTGTGGTGGGGAGGGGAGCGATACACAAGATATGGGAAGAAACGTATAAAATGGGTAAAAAACGGAGAAAATGTCGGAAAAATATACAAAAATTTTGAAATAAGTACAAATCTTTATGTACTATTTACAAATTTTGTGTTATAATAAGAACTACAAAAATTTCAACAGCAAGAGGTGATAACGTGATTAAAAAAGAGATGATTGCCATGCTTTTAGCTGGCGGACAGGGGAGCCGTCTTGGCGTTCTGACGCAGAAGGTAGCCAAGCCGGCGGTATCTTTTGGGGGGAAGTACCGAATCATTGATTTTCCGCTGAGCAACTGCATCAACTCCGGAGTAGATACGGTAGGAGTTCTGACGCAGTACCAGCCATTACGTTTGAACGCCCACATCGGGATTGGCATCCCGTGGGATTTGGACAGAAACGTAGGCGGCGTGACTATTTTACCTCCGTATGAAAGGAGCAAGGGCAGTGACTGGTACACAGGTACGGCCAATGCGATTTATCAGAATCTTGAATATATGGAATCTTATAATCCCGAGTACGTTCTAATCCTGTCAGGGGATCATATTTATAAGATGGATTATGAAGTTATGCTGGACTACCACAAGGCGAACAATGCGGATATCACCATTGCTGCGATGCCAGTGCCGATTGAGGAGGCCAGCCGATTCGGAATTCTGATTACAGATGAAACCAACCGGATCACAGAGTTTGAGGAGAAACCTCCGGTGCCCAGAAGCAACCTTGCTTCCATGGGTATTTACATATTCAGCTGGCCGGTACTGAAGGAAGCGCTTATCAAGATGAAGGACGAGCCTGGCTGTGATTTCGGAAAGCATATTATTCCGTACTGCCATGGCAAGGGCGAGCGCATTTACGCGTATGAGTACAATGGCTACTGGAAGGATGTAGGGACGCTTGGCTCTTATTGGGAAGCAAATATGGAGCTCATTGACATTATTCCCGAGTTTAACCTCTATGAGGAATACTGGAAGATTTATACGAAGAGCGACATCATTCCGCCGCAGTTTATTTCTGCCGAGGCGAATATTGAGAGGAGCATCATCGGAGAAGGGACTGAGGTTTACGGGGATGTGATTAATTCCGTGATTGGTGCGGGCGTAACGATCGGAAAAGGTGCTGTGGTGCGGGATTCCATCGTGATGCAGGGAGCCATCATCGGAGAAGGGGCTGCGATCAATAAGTCTATTATCGCGGAGAATGTATCTGTCGGAGCCGGAGTGGAGACGGGTGTTGGAGAATACGCTCCCAGCACATATGATCCCAAGGTGTACCAGTTTGATCTGGTTACTATTGGGGAAAATTCCGTGATTCCCGACGGGGTAAAGATTGGGAAAAATACAGCCATTGCAGGGGAGACCACCGCAGACGACTATCCTGACGGGCTTCTGGCAAGCGGAAATTACATTATAAAGGCAGGTGGCATGAAATGAGGGCAATCGGTATTGTATTAGCGGGAGGCAACAGCAAGCGGATGCGGGAGCTGTCCAACAAGCGGGCAGTGGCCGCTATGCCGGTTGCGGGAAGCTACCGGAGCATTGATTTTGCACTGAGCAATATGACGAACTCCCATATTCAGAATGTGGCGGTGTTCACACAGTATAACTCCCGTTCGCTGAATCTTCATTTGAGTTCTTCCATGTGGTGGGATTTCGGCCGCAAGCAGGGTGGACTTTACGTGTTTACTCCTTCCATCACTCCGGAAAATGGGGATTGGTACAGGGGTACGGCGGATGCCCTTTATCAGAACCTTACATTTTTAAAGAACAGCCATGAGCCCTATGTGGTGATTGCCTCCGGAGACGGAGTGTACAAGCTGGATTACAACAAGGTTTTGGAGTACCATATTGAGAAAAAGGCAGATATTACGGTTGTCTGCAAGGATATGGATGAGGGGACGGATGTAACGCGGTTCGGCTGTGTGAAGCTGAACGACGACGGGCGGATCATTGACTTTGAGGAGAAACCCATGGCTTCAGATGCCACCACTATTTCCTGCGGAATCTATGTAATTCGCAGAAGACAGCTCATTGAGCTCTTGGAGCGGTGCGCTGCGGAGGACCGGTATGATTTGGTCAATGATATCCTGGTGCGCTATAAAAATCTGAAGCGAATTTATGCGTACAAGCTGGAGGGATATTGGAGCAATATCGCAACAGTTGATTCCTACTATAAGACCAACATGGATTTTTTGAAGGCGGAGGTTCGGGATTATTTCTTTAAGCAGTATCCTGATATCTATACCAAGATCGATGATCTGCCGCCGGCCAAGTACAATCCTGGGGCTACGGTAAAGAACAGCCTGATTTCCAGCGGCTGTATCTTAAACGGCGTTGTGGAGAACTCCATCTTGTTTAAGAAGGCCTATGTGGGAAACAACTGTATTATAAAAAATTCTATTATTTTAAATGATGTATATATTGGGGACAATACGGTGATTGAAAACTGTATTGTGGAGAGCCGTGATACGATCCGGGCCAACACAACGCATATCGGGACTCCGGATAATATCAAGATCGTTGTGGAGAAGAACGAGAGATATACGTTGTAAATGGATACCGCTCTTTATGTGAGAGGGAAGCCATATATGCCTGGTTTACAGCCGGACGGGGGAGCACGCTTCCGTAGCGTGTAATAAGGGAACACGCTGAAACGCGGCAAGATAAAGACGGAAGGGGAAAAACACATGCAGGTTACAGACGTAAGAGTGAGACGGGTAGAGAAGGAAGGAAAGATGAAGGCAAGCGTTTCCATCACCTTGGACAACGAGTTCGTGATTCACGATATCAAGGTGATCGAAGGGGAGAAAGGACTGTTCATTGCGATGCCCAGCCGCAAAGCGGCTGACGGGGAGTACAGGGACATCGCCCATCCCATTAATTCTGGGACGCGGGACATGATCCAGACTATTATCCTGAACAAATACGAGACCACCCTGCTGGAAAATGAGGCTGAAAGAGCTGCTATGGCCTAGAGCATGTTTGAAACTGGCTCTAAAAAGGTTTGCGTAGTATTTAAGTGAGAAAAGCGGGGCTGCCGCACTGTTTTTTGAGGTGCGGCGGCCTCATTTTCTTTGCATACATGGGAGAACAGAGGATATGTACAACCATAAAGTTTACTGCATTGTTATTGTGGTGCCTTATCAGGACATGGTGGATATGGCAAAACAGGCGTTTGAGGAACACACGCAGAGAGAGATACAGGAGGGAAATCAGGGAGAATATACCTGTCGGGTTCTTTTTCACGGGGATTATAAAAAGGATATTTTGACCCAGGTATCAGATGCGGATGTTGTTATTGCACGGGGTATCATGTACCATGTTTTGGCCCGAAAATTGGGAGCAAGGGTAGTGGAGCTTCAGATCAGTTCTTATGATATAATTGCACTTTTGGATTCTATCAAAAGAGCAGGAGAACACCGCATGATTGGGGCGGTGGGGACTGTCAATATGTTCCGAAATGTAGAAAAGATTGGGGAAATTTTAGGACTGTCGATCAAGAATTATATTATTGATGATGCGATTGGACAGGATGTAATAGACCGCATGATTGAGGATGGATGCGATACGATTATAGGAAGCTATAACGCATGTGCAATGACAGAAAAACGCGGTGTAGAAAATCATATGATTTATACAGGAAAACAGTCTCTGGTCCGGGCAATTTCAGAGGCAAAGCAGATTGCTAAGGCAACCTGGGAGGAGCAGGAAAATGCTCTTTATATTAAGGGCGTGTTGGATTATGCCTCAGAGGGAATTATGTCGATCGATCCAGTCGGTCAGATCAAAAGTCTTAATATGGCGGCAGAAAAATTGCTGGGGATTTCGTCGGGGACAGCGGTAGGAAAAGGAATTGAGGAATTTTCGTTTCCCGCAAAATTAAAAGCATGGATGTTGGATGATAAGACGTATGTGGATGAAATTGTGCGGTATCACACAATGGAATTTTCGCTCAGTAAGGCTCCGATGATACACCAGGAGGAACATATTGGGAACATTATTACTTTCCAGGATATTACAAAGCTTCAGAAGATGGAAGAGATGATCCATAAGCGGCTTCGGCAATCTGGGCATGTAACAAAATATGCGTTTCCTTCAATTTTGTATCAAAGTCGTATTATGGAGGAAAAACTGGAGTTGGCGAAGCAGTATGCACAAAATAATCTCAATGTTATGATTACTGGGGAGAGCGGGACAGGCAAGGAAATGTTCGCGCAGAGCATTCACAATTTTTCTGCGCGCAAAGATGGTCCCTTTGTAGCGATCAACTGCGCGGCCCTTCCTGAAAGTCTTCTGGAAAGTGAGCTGTTTGGATATGTGGAGGGCGCATTTACAGGTGCCGCTAAAGGCGGAAAAGCTGGTCTGTTTGAGCTGGCGCATGGGGGTACGATTTTTCT
>CALWBS010000341.1 GCA_944376135.1 uncultured Enterocloster sp. | reverse complement strand
ATTCAGCTGGATGGCGAGATTGTAGAGGCTGGAGCGGACTTATATCTGCGTACAGGAGATGCATTTCCTGAAAAAAATTTTCAGCAGGCGGCATCGGCTGATGCGATTTACCTGTGTGCAATGGGACTGCCAAATGTGCGCTATCCGGATGGAACGGAGATAGGCCCTCAGCATGATTTAAGAAAGCGATTAAAGCTGTATGCCGGGGTACGCCCCTGCATCACTCAGCCCAACCTCCCTCTTCCCCTAAAAGATCCGAGAGCGGAGAAATTGGATTTTGTGATTGTCAGGGAATCAATAGAAGGAATTTTTGCTTATCCTCGAAAGAGTCAGTTGGATAGTCCAGACGCGGCGTATAATTTGATCAAAGTTACCCGGGAGATATCGGAAAAACTTTTTGATTATTCCTTTAGGCTGGCTCAAAGCAGAAAGGCACAGGGCAAGAAAGGGAGGGTAACATGTATTGACAAGGCGAATGTGCTGTCTTCCATGTACTTTTTCCGCAGCATCTTTTCAGAGGTTAAGAAAAAATATCCGGATATAGCAGCAGACTATATGTATGTGGATGCGGCGGCTTTAACGATGGTGCGCAAGCCGTGGGAGTTTGATGTATGCCCAACAGAGAATCAATATGGGGATATTCTTTCGGATTTAGCTTCTGGGCTGATGGGAGGGATGGGGATGGCTCCGTCAGCGGAAATTGGAGATCATAATGCGGTATTCCAACCCTGCCATGGATCAGCGCCTGATATTGCAGGTACGGGAAAGGCAAATCCCACAGGTATGATTCTATCAGGGGCAATGATGATGGAATATTTGGCGGATAAAGGCAACTGCCCGGAAGCAGCGAGAGCGGGGGAAATTATTCGGCAGGCTGTTTCCAACGCATATGCGAAGGGTGATATTCTTCCGTATGAACTTGGAGGAAGTTCTGGATATGAAGAGATTATTCAGAAAATTGATCAACAGTTATCCTGTTTGCTATAGGAGGAAAAAATGCTGTTAAGAAATGTGGATTGCCAGGTAGAGATAATTCCGGCTATGAAGGGAGGCAAGGGGGATTTTGAGCTAAAACATATCCTTGGGGATAAAGAACTTTTCCATACAGGAAGACTTTTTGGAAAAGGAGTGCTTAAACCAGGGTGTTCCGTAGGACTTCACGCGCATAAAGAAGACTTTGAAATTTGTTATTTCTTAAAAGGAAAAGGGCAGGTTCGAGAAAGAGAACGGTTAGAGAATGTAGGGCCAGGAGACTGTACAATAACCGCCTATGGAGATAGTCACGAGATTATTAATACGGGAGAAGATGATTTGGAATATATAGTGCTGGTGCTATATCAGAAGGAATAAAAGAAAGGATGCCTGGATGAAGATAATTGCTTTTTTCTATCTTTTCCTTTATAATCGTAATGAATAGCGTGGATATTGTTAGGATAATAGAAGAAAACAGGGGAAGGTAGTACTATGAACAAAAAGGAACCGCTTAAAGATGTGGCATATCAGGCGTTAAAGACTAAAATTCTCAATAATGAATTTAAGCCTAATGCATATTTGGATGAAAAGTCCCTGTGCGCTATGTTAAATATTAGCAGGACCCCTATTCGAGAAGCGATTAGTAAGTTGGAATATGAGAACCTAGTTCAAACAATTTCTCAAAAAGGCATTTTTGTAACAAATTTGTCTATCCAGTCCATTACGGAACTTTTTCAGGCTAGGAAGATGATTGAGCCGTCAGCGATGCAGCTGTGCTGCAAAAACTTGGATAAGGATCGGCTGGTGGAATTTCGGGAAAAATCGTTAGGCTATATAGAGGCAGAAGATATTTCAGCTCTTCATCACCTGGACTATGACTTTCATAATTATTTTTTTGAAAATTGCAGTAATCGCCATATTAAAAAGATTATGTCCTATATATTGGATCAATTTCAACGGATTCGAACCCAAAATTTCTATCCCACTCAGCGAACGATTCGTGGAGCGAAAGAGCATATTGATATGATCAATGCACTCCTCCATGATGAATTTGATAAGATTTCTGAGATGACGCTTAATCATATCACTAGTACAGAAACATTTTATTATAAAAGCTTAATGGATATTGATGGGAGAAGCGATCTATAGAACAAAAGTTGAGCAGATGATGTAGATGTGGACAATCAAAAAAGGAGCTTGTGAAAAATAGGAATTAAACACGCCTAAGTTTCCGCGCTCCTTTTTTACTTCTCATCGATCTCTTGGTATTTTCCTCATAGAGATATCAGCAGGTGTTTTCGCTGACACAGCATTCTTCACAGCTGCCCGCGCATTCTGCATGGAAAGCAGCGAATATTTGATTTTTTCAAAATATTCATCAATGCCAAAACTGCCAAGGACAGTATGCTCGAAGGCAAGCCGGTCGGGGTCGCGCAGCTCGTCGGATAGTTTCATAATTGGCCGGGCTTTCAGGCGCTCAAAACAATCAACGATTTTTTGGCGGTTCGGTGCGCTTACCAATTTCGGATTCAGCATACGGCATTTTGCTGTGCTGTCTTTGTTTATGTCCAGCACGCCCAGCCCGCGTCCGAAGCCGGAGGCCTCGATATAAAAGGCCGTAAACATGGAGTTGAGCAGTGCGTGGCAGAGGTCGGGATCAGAATCGCCGGCTCTATGAGTGAGTCCGATGAGCCGCTGGTTTACAAAGGACGGCGTCTCAAATCTCCCAAAGAAAATCCTTTGATCCGGATTCATCATGGTAAAAAATTCCGCAATCTCGTTATCCTGCATCTCATACCAGTGCATGCCCTTTCGCTTTAAAACAGAAGGCAGAGGCTTTCCGACACCATTTTTTTGATCCTCAAATTTTTCAATCCATTTTAAAGCGCCCATGTGGCCGAGGGCTCTTAATTCATCAATGGATGCGCGGCAGCAAAATGCATCTCTGTCGGGCACAGCGACAAGCCCGGTCACATTTTTCGCGTTGATGAGGACCTTTTTTAAATAGGGTTCTTCTATATTGTGCGCGCCCTCTGCGGGATAGAACAGGGCATCCCATCCCCGGCGGCTTCCCCTGAAAACATGAAATACCTCGCCGATGGGAACTGCTTTATTTTTAATGTCCAGCAGCCAGTCCACATTGTGGAACAGCGCGTTATAGCAGATATCCAAATGCAGGAGATCGTCAATCTGCTTTTGCGTGTATCTTGATAATTTAGCGATGGATGGGTCCAATTCTCTCTCGAGCAGTGATGCGTTCACCAGGGTATTTTCTTTATCCGGATTTTCAAGAAATGTTTCCAGGGGTTCCTTCCACAGCCAAAAATCCGTGCAGTCGGACGGTGCATTTCCCTTCTTTTCCAGGATCATGATGGTTGTCACGACATCGGCGTTTTTAAACCAGCGCCCTTTGCCGCTGATATGAACTTGACGGATATAATACCGGTCTTTGAGCACCTCGATCAGTTTTGCACCGGCCTTTGTTCCCAGCCAGGAGTTGGACGTAATAATGCCCAGCATGCCGCCGGGCTTTATTACGTCGGCAATCTTCGCTGCGATATAGCAGTATAAATCGGACCGCCCGTCCAGGCCCCACGGAGCGCATATTTCTGAAATTATCTTTTTGTCATCATCCGGTATAATTTCAAAAGGGACAAAAGGGAGATTTGACACTACAGCATCAAAAGAGGGGAGAGAAAGGTGCATTTCTTTTCCGTTTTCAGGGTTGACGATGACGATATCTTCCCCGGATGTCAAGGTCAAAGCGTCGTGCTGGAATAAACGGCTGGCCAAATGAATGGTGTCCGCATCCGTCATTGAAAGATTGGCTGCCTGCAGGGGGTATTTATATTTATCGCAGGCCCAAACCGTTTCTGCCGCCTCTTTCGCGGTGGACAATTCCTTCTTTATCTGTATGGCCGCTTTGGGGATTGTGCCTGTCCCGCAGCAGCAGTCTAATATGTTTCCGCTCCAGTCCCTGACAGTGAGCAGCACCAAAAGTTTCGCCAATGCCGGCGGGGTGGTAAACTGCCCATTGATTTCCCGCCTGCTGGCGGTAACGGAACCCTCCAGGATATTCTGCAGCGCTTTCTGGTCTAGGTATTGGATTCCATTGCTTTTTAAAAAGCAGGACAGCTCAGCGAAATCCTGCCATGCGGCTTTGGGAATATTTTCATTGTACTTTATCTCGGAAAATACATTATAAAAGTCACAGGCGGCAGTGATTTTCCGAAACAGTTCGTTGGCGTCCTCCGGTGCGGTTTTATAATCCAGCTTATCAATCAGCAGAGCGCCGTTCTGCCGGTTCTTAATTATATGGGCAAAGAGGATTCGGTTTGTCCAATTCAGTATCATTGTCTTGGCATATGCTTTATATTTATCCTGCTCGTCGCGCTCATATTCGGATTTTATGCCGGCCCACCAGTTGTCAATATAGGCGGCCATAACGGAATCTCGGAACGAGCAGGCTCGCAAGTGCTCCGCGACCGCCGATTTATTCCTTTGAATCAGTGTCATCAAAGTCGTTTCAGAGATCACGTCACCTAAAGAAGCATTGTGAAATTGACCGGACACAAAGTATCCGTTTACCTCAAATATCACTTTTTCCAGGAGCCGCTCCCAGTCAGAGCGGAACGTTTCCACGTCCTGCCGTGTTTTTATATGGGCTGTATCGCTCCACTGTCTTAATTTCGAGAAACAATTCCTGGCGTCCCGGACATAGAGCACTGCGTACGTGAAGTTCCATATCAAACAGCTGTTTAAATTTAAGGCAGCGGCTTTTCGCTGTGCGTCTTTTATAAATGCTTCATCTTCAATCGGAACGTCCGGCATCTTTAGTTCCCAGCCCTGGAGAATAATATTCTGTTCTTTATTTCCGTAGAGAATAACATCCGGGAACATTGTGCTTTTGCGGCCCGTGGAGACAGTGGCTTCTCCGCCGGCCCTTTTGATGAATAAATCGGCCTGCTCTGCGATGGCATTGATTTTGCTTATTAAATTGATGGCCCAGCTGCGCTCGTTTTGGCGTATAATCGCAGTCATACTCACAGCCTGCCTTCCTGAAAGCCGCCGATAAGATTGGCCGCGGCTATATGCCGCCGCGTTTTTTTGTCTAATCCTTCCCATGCCGAAAAGAGACGTTTTTTAGCGACCTCAATATAATTTATTTTTTCTTTCTTAAACAGGGCGACATCCTCGTTTTTTTCTATGCCGATAAAATTTCGGCCCTCCATCAGTGCCGCCACCAAAAAAGAACCGCTGCCGAAGGCATGCTCCAGTATAACATCGCCGGGGTTCGAATAGCGGCGGAACAACTATCATCCC
>CALWBS010000340.1 GCA_944376135.1 uncultured Enterocloster sp. | reverse complement strand
TTCCGGATATTTAGTTCCTGACCAGTCCTATATCGGGGAATGGTCTGTTAAGGTTACCCTTTTTTGCTCTGCTGCAATAAATTTAACTTTTTTCATATCACCTCTTGACATTTCTTAGCTGGACTTTTCTCGAAACAGATGGTTGACAATATTGGTGGAAACCAGCAGAAGGATAAACAGTCCGTATCCAATGGCCGAACCATATCCCATATCAAACCGGGTAAACGCAACATCGTAGAAATTCCCCACAATGGTCAGCAGCTTTCCTTCCGGACCGCCCACCGGCTGTCCGGCCTCTGAGAACAGGGTGCGCGGCTCGTCGAAGAGCTGGAACCCCGCGGTTATAGTCATAATCACTACGAACTTCATCACGTTTTTCAGCATGGGAAGCGTTATGTAAAAAGTCTTTTGCAATATATTTGCCCCGTCAATCTCAGCCGCCTCGTACACATCATCAGGAATGGCAATCAGGCCTGAGATAAACAGGATCATGGAATACCCATAAGAACGCCAGACCTTCATCAGAATCACCACAAAGCGGGAGGTTCCCACCTGGCCCAGCCAATACACCGGTTCAATCCCAAAAATATCCAAAATCTGGTTGATAGTTCCCCCGTTATACTCAAATAAAATCTGGAAGATCACACCGATGGCTACCGGCGTGACCAGGTAGGGAAGGAAGAGGAGAACCTGAAAGAACCCCTTCCATCTTCTGAGGAACTTCGTGATAATCAGCGCCAGCACAAATCCCACCGTCAGCTGAACAGGGATGGAAATCAGAATGATCGCTACCGTATTGCCGATGGACGAAAAAAAGTTAGGGTCTTTAATCAGGCGCAGGTAGTTTGCCGCTCCCTTAAAAAGGGGCTGTCCAATTCCGTTCCATTCCGTCAGGCTGATAAAAAAGGAGAAGATAACGGGAAACAGTTCCAGCACAAAATAAAATATAAAGTACGGTGCCACGAAAAGGTAAGGAAATACCTGTTCCCCCTTCCACGTACGTTTTTTCTTCATTTTTCCGCATCCTTTCTTCGATTTTAGGGTGCAAAAAGACTGCCGGACAAAAATCCCTCTGCTTGCTCCGGCAGTCTCTTTTATCCCTGCTTCCTGTCCTTATTCAGCCTGCTCCACCTGGATGTCAGGCTCCTTTGAAACAATCTGCTTTTCCATGTCCGCAAAAAGCTGGTCCAGATCGATATCCGACCCATCCTTGCTCGCATTGATGGTCTTTAAGGCAATGTTGATCTGCTCCTGTACGGTGGACAGATATTTGCTGTATTTCGGCTCAATTCCTTTGGTTGTCAGAGTCATCTCTGAAAACTTCTTCATGATATCCTGTCCGCCGAACCACTCATCCTCCATGCTGTAAAATCCTGGCTCCTCATAGCGCTTCTTTACAGGGGAGAAAGTCGGCCAGATATCCCGCACGGCCTGGGTTCCCTCATCGCTCACGGCAAACCAGTTCAGCCATGTGAATGCGGCCTCTTTATTCTTTGCATTTTTCGGAATTGCCCAGGCGTTGCTGGCCATATTCACCGCACCCTCTGGAGGCGTCATCAAGCCCCACTGAATGGTTTTATCTTTGTCAACATTTTTAATCTTGGAGGTCGGGAAATAGGAGGGCATCATGCCAAAAATATGGTTTTTCTGAATCAGGGAATTATCATGGGCCGGCCCTTCAAACTCCATAGTGTCCACCAAGCCTTCCTTTTTCATCTCCAGAACAAAATCAAATGCCCTTCTGGTTGCCTCCAAATTCAGCGTATCCCCTTTTAAATAGGGCGTCTGGCCGGAGAGATACACCAGATTAAATACCTCCTCTACCGTTGGGAACATAAACACAGTCCCGTTGGATTTATCGCGGACTTCCTTGCCTTTTTCAATAAACGCATCATAGGAGGAGAAGATCTTTTCCATCTCATCCGGGTCATCTGTGCCGAAATATTCCTTGGCCAGCTCCCTCTTGTATCCGATTCCGGTAATGCCCGGCTTCTCGCACACGCCCACCAGCCGTCCGTTGGGATCAGTCATCATGGGCAGAAGGCTGGGAACAAAAATGTCCGGATCCAGGTTGTAGGGGTCTGCGGACAGATCCTCCCAGATATCCAAATTCCACATAGCCCCCATCTCATTGTAGCTGACCGCCACGATGTCTGGGAGCTCGCCCCCAGATGCCACGGCCATCTGTACCTTGGTGGCCACGTCCGCCGAGCTGTTGAATTTCACAAATTCCACATCAATATCCGGATAGCTCTCATGAAATGCCGGTATCAGCTTTTCCTTGTCAAACCAGGCCCACATGGTTACGGTTGTTTTCGCCTGGCCGTCCTCTGACTCCTGCGTGGTGCCCGATTCCGCCTGGATACTGCCGGATTCAGTCTGAGTGCCGTCTGCGGACACGCTCTCTGTGCCTGAGCTGCCCTGGCATGCGGACAATAACATACAGGCTGCCGCAGCTGCGGCCGTGTAATACATAATTTTCTTTTTCATTGGCTGATGCCTCCCTGTCTGATTCTTATCACTCACAGTTTCCGTGTGTCTGCAGTCCACATTTTTTCTCACCGGTTATCTTGTAATTTAGTTATATCACCACAAAGGCCAGCAAAGCAATTAATTAACTTTGGAAAAACTATACTTTTTTTAGTTGTTTTTTATTCTTATTACAGCTCTTGTTCCTTTCCCTTTAGTGCTTTTTATTTCCAAGCGTGCCTCCTCCCCATATAAAAAAAACAGACGCAGCATCAAATTGAACAGTCCCATACAGGTATTTTCCTTTTCCCCCTCAAAGTCCTCTTCCCCCATTCGGTCTCTCCACTGTTCAAACCGGTCATATATTGTGTATACTTCTTCTTGGGACATGCCAATCCCATTATCCTCTACTTCTAAATACTCCTCTCCATCCCGCTCTCCTATTCTTATGGTCAAATGTTTTTCTTCCGCTTGAGACAGACCATGAAACACTGCGTTTTCCACCAGAGGATAGAGAAGAAGTACGTGAATCTCCTTCTCTTCCATTCCCGGTTCCAAAAGCCAGCGGACTTGAATTCCCTCCCCATATTTATACTTTAAAATATCCAGATACTGATTGATAGCATCCATCTCTGATTTTATTGTGTGTGTTGACTCCGGCCGACTATAAAGGGAAAGACAGAGAATATCTGCCACTCCCCTTATTTTTTCGGCAATTTCCAACTCGTTCTTCTTCTCCGCCACGCAGATCAGGGCATACAGCGTATTATAAATAAAATGCGGATTCACCTGGGACATATAAAGATGAACCTCCGTCTCCTTCTGTTTTTTCAGGCGCAGAACCAGGCTGCGGATCCGATGCACCATTTTTTCGTATTCCCGGGCAATCATGCCGATTTCATCATTAGAGATCCCCTCAAACGCTATCTCTTTATCATTTTCCGGCCTGAATTCTTTAATCTCTTTCGTAAGGGCCACCAATGGTTCCGTAATGCGCCTGAGCACCGGTCGAAACAAGAGATAGGAAATCACCAAAACAGATACCAGAAGACTCACTATCATAAACAATGCTTTTTGAATACTGTCCGTGAGGATATCCCGGTTAATTTCAGCAGACATCTGCCAGCCCGGAGCCAATGTCTGCTGTCCGATAAATTCCCAATTTCCTTCTTCCGCACCGGAATCCGCGACTCTGTTTCCCTGGCTGTCTCGCAGCTGAATATACAGCGAAAAATCGTCCAGCGTATCCAGCGCTCCGAAAAACTCTTCATCCCGTATATTGATCAGAAGTCTTCCAATGGCTTCGTCCGGCCTGTTCCCCACAAATGGACAGCCATAGCAGAGCTCCTCTCCCTTCCTATAAAACCCTCTCGCTTCTGATACAGGTATCTGCAGCGCATCGGAAGATTCCATGCCGTAAGAGATTTGTTCTCCCTTCCGATCAATAATGGTAATATTCTCCACCAGGCCGCTGTTCATAGCCGCAGCGCTTTTTAAATCCTGATCTATGTTGGATCTTGCCAGAAAATATTGATAGTTTTGTTCTTTGGCATACATATCCTGCAGATAACTGATGACCGACTGATTCGTGATTATTTGTTCAGAACATCGTATAATATCCTCCGCATTGGAATTGATAGAAAAGGCCACATTGTTGACAACCGCCTGATAATCCATTTTTGTTTTTTTCAGAATATCTTGATACAAAACGCCAAAGGTTCCGAATGAACATAACATCGCGCCCACACTGATCATTAAAAAAGAAATCCTATATATTTTTGCCTGAATGCTCACAAATTTCTTCTTCATTAGAATTCCCTCGGCTTCTTTCCCGTTTTCTTCTTGAAAACTTTATAAAAATAATTCACGTTTCTGTATCCTACCTGTTCTGCGATCTGCTCAACACTCAATTTTCCCTCCAAAAGAAGCTCCTTTGCCTTTTTAAGTTTTAGATCGTTGATGTAATCCTTATAAGTAATCCCCAGCTCCTTTCGGAACATCTGGCTCAAATAAGAAGCATTCCATTCGAAAAGATCCGCCAGTTCCTCCAGGCCAATCTTTTCCTGATAATGTTCGTCCAGATACCTGAGAATCTGACACATTTTCCTGCTCAGGCTCGACGAGCGCTGCAGCTGCAGAAGCTCCTCCTCCAACGCACGCATAATATGACTGCCGCTATCGCATTCTCTGACTCTCTTAAAGAGCTGCAAGGCATAAGAATGTGTCAAACCGGGATCATATTTCTCCCGTTCTTCAAAAATTAAGGACGTCAAGGCATCCAGGCACCCCTCCAGCCCCTCTTTATCCCAAGAATGCAGTCCCTCTTCCAAAAGCTGCTCTATGCTCTCGTGTGCTCCTGCGAAATCTCTGTCTGCCAGCTGATTTGCTATCTTGTCAATTCCTGCATGATAATGGAAACACTTCCGATGTTCCAGAACTTTGACAGAGACACCGCTCTTCCCTTCAAGAAACAATTTCATTGAACAGATCTCCTGCATCTGCATAAAAACCGCATGCACCTGTTCCGGCAGGATATCCTCCCCGGAATCAATGAAAATTACTCCTTTATTCTGCGCCTCCTCCTTTATCCTGGTTCGCGTTTCCTCCCGGACTGCCAAATCCGCTCCGCAGCAAATTACCGCTCCATCCTTTGACACCCATCGGTATTCTATCCGGCTCCCCTGATCTCTAAGTTTTCCGCATATATAATCCATATTTTCTTCTGTCACATGCCCCAGATAGCATAGATATACCCGACGCCATGATAAACCGGCCCTGTCTAAAAGGGAACGGATCTCCGCTCCGGAAAGCTTTTCGAATAAGAGCCTGCGCAGAGCCTCCTGACGGCTCACCCGCTGGTTTTCATTGTCAATCTTTGTGCAGATCTCCCTGATAACTTGATTCAGCACCTCTGGCTCCAGCTCATATTTGAGCATATATTTCTCCACACTCAGGTCAATCGCTTTTCTTGCATAGTTGAAATCTGAATAAGCGGTAAGCAGAACAATCTTGACATACGGATTCATCTTCTTTACCTGTCCTGCAAAAGCAATCCCATCCATAACCGGCATTTTTATATCTGCAAATATAATATCCGGCATATTCTCTTTGCACAACCGCAGGGCCTCCTCCCCATTGGTGGCCTGTCCTGTTAAAACCAACTCTTTTGACCACTGAACCGACTGTATGATACGTTCCCGAACTACTGTTTCATCTTCAACAATCAATACTTTTTTTGCCATACTCCCCCATACCTTTCTTTTTCTCCCACCGATTTCCGTCTGTACCTTTCTTCAGACTGCAAACAACAAAAAAACCGCTTTCCCCTCTCTGGAGAAAAGCGGCTGCCTTTTTATGCGAAGCGCGCTGCCCCGAAAGGGCATGGCAGGATATCCTGTCATCCCTTCTTCAAATTCCGTATAGCCTCCTCCACCTCTTCATTGTTGTCATCCAGCAGAGGACTTATATCACTGTGCCTCTCTTCTTCCTCCTTGGGCATATATCTGCGGAAGATTGCGGTAAAAAAGAATGAGTTGACAAAGGCAATGAGCGGCATCCCAAAAAGAAACAGGAGCATGGATACCTGCGGAAAATAAAACAGCGAAAAATACGACAGCACCAAAATAATTATGTCAATCGCAATGATTCCCAAGGTCTGAAATAAATGCCGAACTGACATAAAAAATGCATTAAACAGGGTTCGCTTCACTGTGTTGTAGAACCGGCACTGAAGGGGAAATACATAGGTTCCTATAAAAATGAGCACCAGCAAAAGTCCCCCAAATACAGCGGTAAAGAAAAGCTTGAGCCCTCCGGCCACAGGCATCTTTCCCGTCACAATAAACCAAAAATCAAAGCCCAAAAGCAGACCCCCTGCAAGCAGAAGCATCCATATAGCTGTTGCCTGCTTAAAGTTGGATTTAAAGGATCTGAAAAAAGCTTTAATGGTAGAATCATCCTCATCCCGTACCAGCTTTAAGGTGACATAATAGACCGCTGTGGTAGACGCACCAATCGTAAAAATAGGAATAGAGCAGATTGTCCACAAAATGTTCAGAACAATCAAGTCACCCAGCTTTCCAATAAATCTCCACACCGGATTGTCGTAGTTAAATAAGCCCTGCAGCATGAAAAATCCTCTTCTTTCTAAACGATTATTATTGCTATTCTAACACAGAAACAAGAAAATGCAAAGAGTTGGAAAAGGTTCACAAAAATTTTATAGTTTTGCATGTGCACTCTTGCCGCAGGATATGGTACAATATCCTTCATGAGAACTTGCCCCGGTATACCCTCCGGGGTATCCTGCAATATATGGCTCCGAAGAACAAATATGAAACACGTGAGGATACGACAATTATGAACCTAAAAGAAGAAGCAAAAAAAGAACGAAAAAAGCTCAGTCAGATGTCCTGGTCAGACCGGATATGGTACATATGGGAATATTATAAGTTCCATATTTTGGCTATTCTTCTGATTGCGGGACTTCTTTTTACGATTGGAACTATTTTCTATCGGAAGACATTCACTACCCGTCTCACTTTCGCCATTGTGAATGATCATTCAGGCGGCGCTTCCTCCACAGAGCAGCTCCGGGAGGATCTGCACCAGGCGCTGGGCTATGGTCCGAAAGATGTGATTGAATTTAATGAAGGACTTTTCGCCACCTTTGACCAGAACTCCGCTTCCCAATACGCTTATGCCACAATGATGAAAATCACAGCCCTGGCAGCCAGCGGCACCCTGGACATCATGATTGCGGATCAGTCCGCCATCGACCACTACGCCCAGTCCGACGCCTTTCTGGACCTGCGCCAGATTCTCCCGGATGACCTGTACCGGAAGTTGGAGGAAAATGGGGTAATTTACTTCGCAGCAGATGAATCCGGCCAGACAATTCCCCTTGCCATCTCCCTGGAAAATACAAATTTTAAAGAAGTCACAGGAATTTCCATGGATCCGCCCTATCTTGGGGTTATCTCCGGTTCCGGACATACAGAAGATGTCCTGCGTACGATCCGGTATCTATTTCAGCAATAGGAGTCATTTCAAGGCCTTCTGCCAGACGGCGGGAGGCCTTGTTGTTCTTATGAATCATAGCACAAAGGCCCGCATCCAAAACCTCACGCGCGTAATCCGCTGCCTCACGCACCGCTTCCCTGCCATAGCCCATCCTGCGGAAAGGCCGGAAAATGTGATAGCCCAGTTCCAGCCAGGGCCAGGCATTCGAACCCTTCTCTCCTGCATCTGCAAGGAACGCTTCTGCCTGAGGCGGCAGATTCGGATTTGACACGCCTGCCATACCTGCCAGCTGCCCGGTTCGCTTTTCCACCACGGCCCAAATTCCATACTCATAAAATCCGTACTGATTTTTGATATAACGTCCCAAAAGTTCCCTGGAACGGAAAATTTTCTCCTCTTCCCCGTACTCCTCCTCCGGGACGAATGCCGCGTCCTCCGCCGCAAATTCCCGCAGAATCAGGCGCTGTGTCTCCCCGATCACCCACGGTAAGCCTAAATGGCGGCGAAGCACCAGCTCAGCCAGTTCCTTTGTGGCGTCCGCAAAATCAGGAACCACATAGGGAATTCCACGCAGCACTTCTCCCGGCCCCTTCCTCTCCTCAAGCCCATCCGTCATCTCCGGCTGTATCTCCGCTCCCAGCGAGGCATCCACAGCCACAACAGCCCTCCCGGCGGCTTTTGCCGCCAGGAGGGCCTGAGGTTCATCGGAAATCACCACGATATGGCGCTCCCCGTTCAGCGCAATCTGCTTCTCCTCTGTCATGCCTTCTCCGGCTCCGGATATTCTGTTCCAAAGGTTTCCACGGTCATAGTTTTGATTCTCTGCTCCTTTAACGGACGGTCATTGTAATCCGTGGGAGTCTGAGCAATCTTATCCACTGCATCCATCCCCTCCGTCACCTTTCCGAAAGCCGCATACGCTCCGTCCAGATGAGGAGCGTCCTTATGCATGATAAAGAACTGGGAACCGGCAGAGTCAGGGTGCATGGCCCGGGCCATGGACAGAACGCCCTCTGTGTGCTTTAAATCATTGGAAAAGCCATTCTGGGCAAACTCACCCTTGATGCTGTAGCCAGGGCCCCCCATTCCATTTCCGTTGGGGCATCCGCCCTGGATCATAAATCCCGGAATCACCCGGTGGAAAATTTTTCCGTCATAAAAGCCTTTCTTGATCAGGCTGATGAAGTTATTCACCGTATTAGGCGCAATCTCAGGATACAGCTCCGCCTTGATCACATCTCCGCTTTCCATTGTAATTGTAACGATTGGATTCGCCATCTGTGTGTCTCCTTTTTGTAAATTAATTTGGTAGCAATTCCTAAACTGCTGCCATCATTCTACCTTTTTTTGCGCGGGGCGTCAATGGGAGAAACACAAGAGCAAAAAAGATGCATTATGCGCTAAAACAATATATCCTTATACTTCTCCAACCGTTCTCTATCCTCCTGTGTCCGTGCAGGAAGTATACGGTATAAAAAGGCAGCCATTCCCTCCCAGTCCAAACTACTCTTTTTCAGTCCCAGCTCACTCAGCGACGAAGGACAGGACAACTCATTCAAAAATTTCCTCATGTGTCCGACATCCTCTGCAGCCCAGCCATTCAGTGCCATCTGATAGGGCAGGGATGCCCCTACTAATTCCCCATGAAGGAACCGGCTTGTAAGTGCGGGCATTTCGTTGCAGAAGTAGCTGTACAGACCATGGGAAACCGCTGCCTGTTTCCCTCCACATGCCAGACAAGAGATAAAGCCAGTAATTGACAGAACTGCCGCCACCACGTTCTCCGCGTCCTGCCCAACCTCTTTTTGCTTATCCCCTCGCCCCACTGCTCTGCCATGCTCCATCAGGAAATGAAATGTATTTTCCGCCGTATTTTGAGCTATGTAAGACATAATATTTTTTTCCCAATTGTCCGTATAGAGAATATTATACGCAATTTCCGGATACTTGGCCATTGCGTCAACAATACCTGCCGCGTTCAGCCGGGGCGGACAGTCCTTTATAATAATGTCCAAATCCGCCAGCGTTACGGCCGGAGCATACCTGGGCCAGTAATTGCCCAAAAATTTTCCTTCATCACTGTAATGAACTGCTAGGAGCGCTGTCGCCGCACAAGTAGCTGCGGAGGTAGGAATTGTCACTGCTCTGACTCCCATCCGATCCGCAGCTATTTTCGCTGTGTCCAAAGCCCTTCCACCCCCAATGCCAATCACCATGTCGCAGCCGGATATACGTCCTCTATTCGCTGCATCCTGATAGTTCGCCGGACAGCATCTGCCCTCAAAAGGCATCAGCTCCCATTTGATTCCTTCAGCGGAAAGGGAGGCCTCCACCTTTCCGGAAACCTTTGGATAAGCCTGCCGGTCCGCCAGAATCAGTGGGTGCCTCCCCAAAGCCGCCGCCTCTTCTCCCAGGCTGCCAAGCACTCCGCAGCCCTGTAAATATCGATTGGATCCCAGTTGGATCGCTTCATTATTTTTCATTTTTACTTTCCTTCTCTCCCCACAGCACGGAGGAGGGCCTGGGCCGTAGATACTGCGGCATAACACAAAATTACAAGTTCAAATACAATAAACAGGATGGAGTAGAGCAGACCGTTTGCCAGCATAAAACGTATAATCACTAAAGGAATCATCATAACTGCCGCAAACAGAAGTTTTCTGCCATAGAGCTTCTGAGCATAGTCCCACACCGCCTCACTCTGTACAGACAAAGGCGTACGATATCCTCGTTTTCCATTCATCACCGGCGGGCATATCAAATATGATATCCCTGTAAAAAGCAGATATACCGGAAGAACCGCCGCCAAATAACTGCTCATATTCACATCCTCCTTAAAACTTAGTTGGCATTCATGATTTCTTTCATGCCTACCTGGTCAATGACTTCACCATAATACGCAAAATCATCAGCAACCTTCTTTGTAAAATCCTCGGTTCCTATATAGTCCACAGACTGACCAATCGCCTGCAGTTCTGCTACAAACTCTTCATTAGCACAGATATTGCTAAATGCCTCCTCAAGGACTGCCACCACATCTTCCGGCATACCTGCAGGTCCGAATACACCCTTCCATACCGTAAAGGAAATGTCATATCCAAGCTCTTTGAATGTAGGCACATCCGGAAGATCCGCATTGCGTTCCCCATCAGATGTAGAAATTGCCAGCGGCACCACGTCTCCGGATTCAATAATCGATATTACTTCTGAAGGATGCAGAGCACCGGCGGTGATATGTCCTCCCATCAGCGCTGCCTTCACATCTGAACTTCCCTGGTAGCCAATCGCCTCAGCAGTGATACCCTCATCACTAAACAATTTTGCGGGAACCATGTGAACCGGTCCTCCCTGGGAAGAATTTCCGTATTTAATTGAGCCCGGGTTCTCTTTTCCATAAGCAACCAGTTCCTCAAGACTGCTAAATGTATCTTTCGGCACTACCAAAACGCAGTCTTCCTCTGAAATCTGACAGATAGGCGTCAAATCCGTATAAGTATAGCTTATCTGGCCATAATGGGGCTGTACACATACAGCACCAACAGGCGGATATACCAATGTATAGCCGTCCGGCGCAGCATTCACACACTCTGCAGTTCCGAGAGTGGAGGCACCTCCGGCCATGTTATTTACAATCATGGACTCTCCCAGATACTGCTCCGCATATTTTGCCAAAGCTCTTGCCACAGTATCCGAACTGCCGCCCGGATTAACCGGAACAATCAGGGTAATCTCCTTTTCAGGGAAATTAGTTTCTGTTGCTTTTTCCGTTGTCTCTGCCTGACTGCTTTCCTCTCCGCTGCTTTCCTGCGCACTGGTTTCCGCTGCCGCAGCCTGTGTTGTCTCGGAAGATGTGCTGCTCTGACAGCCGGCCAGAAGGAGGCCGGACATCATAACACATAATCCGGCAGACATTGCTCTGTGCATTAAACTATTTTTTCTCATCTCTTTGTCTCCTTTTCTTTATATTGCTCTGCCTCCCTATCTTCAATTGGAAGCCAAAACTTTCTTTTTTGTCGCCACCTGCTTAAACATAATAAACAGAAGCAAAATAATACATAACCCCAAAATCGTTCCACTAATGGGCCTTGTAAAAAATCCAAGGAAATTTCCATCACACATAATCAGTCCCTGACGAAGCCCCTCCTCACAGATTGACCCCAAAACAAGTCCAATTACCAGCGGAGCTGCAGGAATATTTAAATATTTAAGCACAAAACCGGCCAACCCAAATACAAGCGTAAGGATAACATCCATCATGGAATTGTTTACGCTGAACGCTCCTACCATCATCAGTGCCGTCACAAGAGGCATAAGAATATTGGCCGGTGTATTGGTAAGCTTTGCAAACACTCCCACTAAAGGAAGATTAAGGATCAAAAGCATTACATTTCCGATATACATACTGGCAACGCACAGCCAGAAGAGATCCGCATGATCCGTTATAAATAACGGTCCTGGAGTAATACCGTGAATCATCAAACCGGTCAGCAGCATCGCTGTATTTGCATTAAACGGAAGTCCCAACGCCAGAAGCGGAATCATAGCACCGGAAGAAGCCGCATTATTTGCAGATTCTGGGCCGGCCACACCGGCAATTGCTCCCTCTCCAAATTCTTCAGGATGTTTTGAAAATGTCTTTTCCATTTTGTAGGAAACCACGGAGGAAATAACTGCGGATGGCCCAGGAATCAGCCCTATAAAAAATCCCAAAACAGAGCCACGGATAACCGGAAGAACCGAATCCTGCATCTCTTTCTTTGTCGGATATAGATCCCGCATTTTTACTTTAATCAGATCCCCCGTTCCATAAGGCTCCACCGCTGTAGCCAGAACCTCTGCCAAGCCAAATGCGCCCATAGAGATAGGAAGCATATCAATTCCTCGGGTCAATTCGGGAATCCCTAAGGTCAGACGATTATAACCTGTTAGCGGGTCCATTCCAATACAGCTGATGGCCATCCCCACTATAATCATCAAAAATGACTTTATAAATGAATCACCCGTAAGATTGCTCAAAAGCAATACACCAAGTAAAGAAATGGCAAAAA
>CALWBS010000339.1 GCA_944376135.1 uncultured Enterocloster sp. | reverse complement strand
GATCGCGCTGTTGAACTGCACACGGTAGCCTTTATTTACCTGTACCTTGCCGTTGTCATCTACCCACGGCACACGGAAAGAGATAATCCGCTCCGGTTCCACAAAACGCTCAAGAATGCCGGCTGCGCGGTATTTTTCCTCGTTCGCGTCAATCACCAGACGCAGAGAATCCAAAACTTCCTTCACTGCCTGATGAAACTCCGGCTCACCCGGGTTCTGTGTGACGACTCTGTCATAAATTTCATCAACATAAGACATAATGCTTGCCCTCCTTAGAGTTTTTGTTTGAAGTGTAGGGGTGCGCATTTTTACAATGCACTTTAAAAAAAATTATAACAAGTTAATATGTTAAAGTCAAGAAAGTTCTCATTTTCCCTATTCTGAAACCGCGTTATCCAAACACGCTCTGATCTCTTCCCTTTTTCTTAGCCTCATAGAGCAGCCGGTCCGCACTGCGGTACAGCCCGTCAATCGTACAGTTTTTCTCCACAGGGATTACGCCAATGCTGCATGTCACTTTTCCCTCACGAATCGGTATCGCGTCAATCCTGCTTTTCAGCCGCTCCAGGTGCTCCTCAATATCCCTTCGAGACATGGGAGTGTAGACAAGGACAACGAACTCATCTCCGCCAAATCTTGCCAGTATTCCCTTTCCCTGAAAGACCTTGCCTAGGTTATCGGCCACAGCCTTTAAGACCTTATCCCCTTCCGGATGTCCCAGCCGGTCATTGATTTCTTTAAAATGGTCGATATCCAAGATAATAAAGCATCCATAGCTTTTGCTCTCTTCAAACTCCATGGTATCCAGAACTTGTTCACCGACCTGAAAAAACTGCTGTCTTCCCCAAAGCCCTGTAAGGCCGTCCAGACGCGCCTCATAGTACAGGTAATTCAGATTTTTCAGATGCAGAATAATGACAATAATAACTATCATAGCCAGGGATATCATACCAAACAGAAATTGAATCTGCAGATGCATTATATCATAAGAAACAACATAAGACAGTTCAATACCATGCCGGGAAATAACACTGCTGAGCCGGTTTGTAAAATACATCGTTACGCTGAAGGAAGAGAGAAGCACCAGCAGGATCATAATGTACATTCTTTTTTTGTAGCGACCGGAAAAATTGTTTATCTGATCCACCGTCCGAATTCGGTAGAAAAGCCTTTGCACATATTGGGAATTCCGAAATGAGTAGCAGAAAAAAATAATCAGGTCCGCTGCCAGCATGGAAGGAAAAAAGTCCCACCGCATCGTATCATCCAGTGTATTGGAGATTCCAAATCCTGCTTCCGGAAACAAACCGCCCATAAAAGCATAGACCAGAAATGAATGCAGCGGTCTTCCAAGAGACGTCACTGCCATAACTTTGATAAGAGAGTATTTCCCCTTTTTTGCAAAATAATAAAGAACCCCTATGGCAAACCCGAACAACGTGCGGGAACCAACACTCAAAAGAATACTGCTGATTGGTTTTCCACTCATCATGGGAGAAAAAATCATATCCCCGGCTCCCACATAAAAAGCAGATGCTTTCCACAGGGAGGCAAGGCCAAATACCATTCCCACAAGTGTGGACTCCTTAATCCCTAAAATACATCCCGCTGCCAGCACCGGAATATAAACAAAAGTAAGAGAGATAGGTTCAATATGAATATAACCCAAAAAAGAAAATGACATAAAAAGCTCCGCTGCCAAAAGTCCCCAAAACAGATATGCGCTGCCCTCTTTCTCCTTGTTATCTCTTTTCAATGACATATACATATGTCCCTCATCTCCCTCCGCGCTCTGGCATACGAAAAAACACCAAGCATATCTTTATGGTATCTCATACCAACCCGCCTGTCAATTAGTATACCAAATACCGTCAAACCATTCGCTTTCCGGTAGTCTGGCGCAGGTATTTATTTAAGCCGCTCCTGTCCTAATAAAATAATTATGCTGCTGTTCAGACGCGTATTTCTCATACGCATATTCCAAACAGCAGCATGCAAATTATGCCTCAGGCACCTTGGGAAGTCCGGCAAATCCCTTCTCCAAATCTTCGTCCGTAGGAATGTAATCTGTCATCTCCCCGTTATTAAACTTCTCATATGCATACATGTCAAAATATCCTGTTCCCGTAAGTCCAAAGACAATTGTCTTTGCCTCTCCGGTCTCTCTGCACTTGATAGCCTCATCCATAGCCACCTTAATGGCGTGGCTGCTCTCCGGGGCAGGAAGGATGCCCTCCA
The DNA here is from genome assembly GCA_944376135.1 of uncultured Enterocloster sp. Classification (GTDB taxonomy): domain Bacteria; phylum Bacillota; class Clostridia; order Lachnospirales; family Lachnospiraceae; genus Enterocloster. Next base: position 1,754 of record CALWBS010000339.1, on the reverse strand, counting down.
CCCGCGCGAACTTCTCCGCCGCCTCAAACACAGATGTCTGCTCCACGGATACGGCCTCCATAAGACCATCATGATAAAGCTGGGAGAGAATGGTACTCATACCGTGATACCTGAGTCCTCCCGCATGGTTTGGCGAGGGAATAAATCCGCTTCCAAGGGTATACATTTTTGCCAAGGGGCATACCATGCCGGTATCACAGAAGTCATAGGCAAATCGGCCTCTGGTAAAGCTGGGGCAGGAAGCCGGCTCCACCGCGATAAAGCGGTAATCACGCTCGCCCCGAAGCTTCTCTCCCATGAAGGGTGAAATCAGACCGCCCAGGTTGGAGCCTCCGCCGGCGCATCCGATAATCATATCCGGAACAATCCCGTATTTGTCCAAAGCAGCCTTTGTCTCCAGACCGATAACAGTCTGATGAAGCAGTACCTGGTTTAAAACACTTCCCAGTACATACCGATATCCCTCCTGATGGGTTGCGGCCTCCACAGCTTCGGAAATTGCGCATCCCAAACTTCCGCTGGTTCCCGGATGCTCCGCCAGGATCTTTTTTCCCACCTCAGTGGTCTCCGACGGGGAGGGAGTCACCTTCGCTCCGTAGGTGCGCATCACCTCCCGGCGGAAGGGCTTCTGCTCATAGGAGCATTTTACCATGTAAACCTGGCAGTCCAATTCCAAATAGGCGCAGGCCATGGACAAAGCCGTGCCCCACTGTCCCGCTCCGGTTTCCGTAGTCACGCCCTTCAGTCCCTGCTTCTTGGCATAATATGCCTGGTCAATCGCGGAGTTAAGCTTATGGCTTCCGCTAGTATTATTTCCTTCAAACTTATAATAGATCTTAGCCGGCGTATCAAGCTTCTTCTCCAGACAATAGGCCCGCACCAACGGAGAGGGCCTATACATCTTATAAAAATCCAGAATTTCCTGGGGAATATCAATATAGGGGGTGGTATCGTCCAGCTCCTGTTTAATCAGCTCATCACAGAACACGGGCCGCAGATCCTCATATCCCATTGGCTTTAAAGTCGCCGGATTTAAAAGAGGCGCAGGTTTATTCTTCATATCAGCCCGGACATTGTACCACTGCTTCGGCATCTCGCTTTCTTCCAGATAGATTTTGTAGGGAATTTCTCTGCTCATATTTATTTCTCCTTTCCATTTTGTCCGCCGCCTTGCAGCGCGCCTTCCGTCCTGCAGTAAGACGGTTTTCCGGGGAAAGGGATAAAAAAATACCCTCATCCCCACAACAATTTTTACAGGGACAAGAGCAATTACTCCTGCGGTGCCACCCTAATTGACAGATATTCTGCCCGCTCTGTGCATACAATCATATGCTGAACCTTCGTAACGGAGCTTCCCCCTCCGTCTCGCCTACTTGCCGCGTCCTGATGAGGCAACTCTGCCCCTTCGGGTATCTCTGCCTTACGGCAGTTATCCCGGAAAACACTGCGTTCCGCTCGCCCTCAGAAGTCCATTCAGCCGGACCGTCCGCGCTGCATTCCCACCGCCCGCAGCTCTCTTTGCCGTCCGTAATCCGCCTTACTTACTCTTCTTCAACGGTTTGTTGTATCATTTATAACATATAGACAGAGATATTGTCAATTAATTTTTCACATTTCACAGTAATGTCTAGGGCAATCGCAAAGTCAGAAACTTTTATTTTTCATATCTTTTCTCAAAGAGTAGCTTTTCTATCCTGCTGATATCATGCTCGTTTGCCATGATAAACCGTTTCATTGGTTTATCTGAGTATTTC
>CALWBS010000338.1 GCA_944376135.1 uncultured Enterocloster sp. | reverse complement strand
CATCTTCCTGGATTCCTATATCCCGGCATGCTTCACGGTCGCTTCGGTTTAACGGCACATCCTCACGGATATAAATTTTGTATCCTTTCTCATCCTCTTTTACGGTTTCCACATAATTTCGAATTTTACGCTTCAAGCATACGTCTGTCACCAGACCTAAACCGCTCTCCGGATCAATTCTGGGCATATTTCCCGCATCCGGATCCCCGTTGGGATTTCCATTTTCCACATCAAACAAGATTACAAACTCGTACCGATTCTTGATTGCTTCCCTCATCTACTTTTCCTCCCGCTTTTCATACCGTTTCTGCATCTGATGATAATAGCCCAAATCAAATTTGCCCTGCTCCTCCAGTGACAATCTGACAGGAAATCTTTTCAATTTTCCCATAATTTCTGTCAGTAGCTTTTCGTAATATATCTTTGCCCCCATCCGCTCCCGCTCCAGCTTTTTCATATGGCTGTTTTTCAGTCTTATCAGCACCGGGAAAACAGAGGCCGGAGCCGCGCAGGCCGAGTTAAAATACCGATCTCGAATCGTGGCATTCAGATCCGTATTTGTTTTCTGCTGAATGGATTCCAGCACCGCAAAAAGCCGTCCCAGCACATATGCCTCGTCTAAGCTGTCTTCATTTAATCCCATATATCCCTCCCCTTCCTTCCATTTGTAATTTTGAATTAAATACGCCTTGATAATTCCCGCTCTCCCCCAGGTCACATTTCCCTGCTCCGCACGGACGCGGATCAGCGTATCCGTATAGAGGCTTGCCGGGTATTTTCCTCCGGAAATAATGGCCTGCAGCACCATAGCCGCCATGTTGGGAATGGGGGACTTGTCTTTTGACTTTTGGTTCACCGTCTCAAACAGCATCTGCCGGATACCCAGATACTCCCTGTCCTCCCACTTTGGTTTTATCACCCGCATCCGCTCATAGTGAGCGGAGAGATTGGCCAAAATTTTTCCAAAATTGTCCTGGTAAAAAAAACGAACCGACAATCTGGCCGCATTGGGGGCGAGGGCTAGGATAAAAAACCTCTGCTCCGGATTTAATCTAACTTGGTTCACCTGTACGGGCTTCTGTTTTTTCAGATTTTCAAAAACACCTCTCACCACATCCTGGTTGTCCCTCTGTGGATCCGCTGACAGAACAAATATCTCCTGATATTCTTCCTGACTGCTCTCATCCCAAAATACAATCATGGAATCTCCCAGCTGGAATGTATACTCTCTATGGCTGAGCAGGTCATTTAACGCTGTCGTGTAGGCAAATTGTGCATATTTTCCAACCGGCGCATTATAGCTTTGCTCCTTTCCATAGGATTCAAATGCAAGGGCATTGAAAGAAACAAGCGCCGCTCCGCTGGACTGCGCTCCCGGCACTCCTTTAATCGTCCGGTGGATCCGGGAAATCTCGGATCGCTTTCCCGTAACCAGACAGATCCCCTCCGGGCCATCCCCCGAACTGCTGCGCGCCCTTTCCCACGCTTCCTTTATAGCGCAGTCTTCTTGGGCTTCCTCCATCCCCATACAGAAAATCAGGTTGCCCCCATCCGTGATATCCTCCCAATTTTCCTTAACAGCGCTGCATTCTTCCGCCCGCTGGGGTTCCCATTTTTCAAAAAACAGGCGCACCGCTCGAGCCATCCCGCTTTCCACCCCTTCCAGCAGCTCCAGATGTCTCTTTTGGGCTGCCTGAAAGCATTCCAATATCCGCTTGCCTGTTCCCTCGGCGTCAATGCCTAAAAGATATTTGGAGGTGTCACATAAAAAATTGGCAGACACACCAGAAGAACGGGTGACCATCTCCGGAACCATCCTCAGCGCCGGAACAAGCACCTTCTTTTTTCCTCTTTCGTCCTCCTTCTTTAAAGAAATAATGCCGGTAATCTCTCCCTCTCTTGACAGATTAATGCCGTAGGAAACCTTCGCCTGGCACCAGCCCTCCCGGGATACTTTTTCCTGGGCTGCCAGATTTTCGTAATGTCTGACTAACGCCTGCAGAATCATCGCATCACCTCACAGTTTCTCAAGTCCAGGACCCCCCGTCTCATCACTGCCCGAAAAAACATAGGCTGTATCTGCTCCGGATCGCTGTAATCCATATCAAACAGCATAAGTCCCAGGTCTTTTTCCTCTACATCATCATAAGCCGTTGGAACCGTCTCCTCCTCCCAAAGGCGAAAATGAGCCGGGAACTCGCGGCAGCCGAAATACGGAGTATGAAAGCACTCCCCCCTTCTCAAACGCCGCATGACAATATCCTTAAATTTCCCCGGATTATCAGATGCATTTGCCCGATCCGTCATTTCAAAATGCGCTTCGATCACGTACTCCACATCACACAGCAGCAGCGATGCTCTCTGAACAATCTCTTCCTTGCTGCTTATGCAGAGGGGTTTGTCCCCTCCGTTGTACGCCTGCAGCACACTGCTAGCCAAAACCTTGCTTTTCACCTCATTGCGCCGAACGCTGGTAAAGCGAATGGGCTTCCTCACATATATTTTGTCCACCACCCATTTAAGTCCCGGATGCCAATAAACTGCATCCAATATCCCCCGGGCCGCGGATGGCGTCATCACATCATAAGAGCACCGCTCCACCTTCAGCTCTGGCCGGGAAAACAGGGCAAAATCTCCCCATACCCGGATTTTCACTCCCATTCCCATACAATCACCTCTCTCCCTTGCATCACTCTAAAACCTCCCCCTCCTGATAGCAGGCCGTAATGTAATCCCTCAGCTGATAATAAAAATCCGTGTTGTAATCAGAAATGTGGGCGTTAATCCAGGAGTGATGTACTTCCCAAATGCCGTCCACAATTTTCTCGTCTTCATAGGAGTCTTCAATCAGCCTCTCATACACCTCTCCGATATCCCAATAATCTGGAACTCTGTATATGCACGCCTTCATGTTGTCAAAATTCCCTTCCCTAATCCCGCTTTCTTCCGCAAATTCCGCCGCTACTTTTTCTATGGGTTCACAGCGGAATACGTCCGCATATCTCTATAAAACCACCGCCATCCCCGATTCAACACCTAAGTCCAGCCCCATATCTTCCGTATACTGACTCTCCTTCACCAGCTCAAAAAAATCTTCTATATCCGCCGATACCTCCCGCACCATCCCGGCACCGTACAACTTCTCGAAGTCCCTGTCATACACCTGAATACAGTATTGCTGGGCTCTGCGCATAGCAGACTTAGAATATCCCTGCCGCCGCATTTGCTCCAAAAGTTCCTCTGCTTCATTTTCCCGCTTGACTAAGATGGTCTTAGTACCTTCCTCAATCAGCCGAAATTCTCTTCCGACCTTTGCGAAGTTATAAATTCTCTTAGCAAACTCCTGCAGAATTCTCTTCTTATCCAAAGCATCTCCCCGGAAATGATACAGCCTTTTAAAATATTCCTCTACACATTCCAAATCTGAAATTTCCCTGCCCTCCGCCAGAAGAATTTTGGCCACATCAATCTGCTGCCTCTGCCCGGGGACATTCTCCTTTTCCTCAAATTGGAATACATATACCGTGCTCTCACCGGAGCATCGCTTTCCTTCCCGGTTGCACCTGCCGGCCGCCTGAATCATAGAGTCAATACCCGCCAGCTGCCGATACACTGTCTGAAAATCCAGGTCCACGCCAGCCTCCACCAAGCTGGTAGAAATCACAATGCATTTCTCTCTCTTTTGCAGCCTCTCCCGGATGGTCTTTAAAATCTGTCTGCGATGCTTTGGATACATGGTTGTGGACAAATGGTATACCCCTTCCCCCGCCAGGCTCTGGTACAATGTCTGGGCCCTCTTCCTAGTATTTACAATGCAGAGTGCCTGCTGCTCCTGTGAGATTCTTTCCCGCAGCTCCTCCTCCGTCACTTTTCCAATATCTTCGAATTTTGCCCGTTTAAAAAATCGGAACTGCGCCTCCATTCTCGGGCACAATTCAAAAATTTTCTCACCGTCCTGAAAAAAAGGTGCCAATGCTGGCTGCGTGGCCGTACACAGTACAATGCTGCTCCGATAATTCCGTACCAGCTCTTCCATCATCATAACGCAGGGCTTCAAATAATCCATAGGCAGCATTTGTGCCTCATCAAAAATAATTACGCTGTTGGCAATATTATGAAGTTTCCTGCATCTGGAAGATTTGTTAGAAAAAAGAGATTCAAAAAACTGCACATTTGTTGTAACAACCACCGGTTTATCCCAATTTTCCGAGGCAAGCTGCATGGGCTTCAGCTCTTCCGAACTCCCATAGTCTACATTACAGTGACTCTCCAATACATTCTGCTCCCCTAATATGCCGCGGAATACTTCGGCATTCTGTTCAATAATGCTGGTATAGGGAACAACATAAATCACCCGCTCCAACTGATTCGCAGCTGCATGACGAAGAGCAAATGCCAAAGAGGCAACCGTCTTCCCACCGCCGGTCGGCACCGTCAACCGAAACATTCCCCGCTCCTTACTTCCGCATTCCAAGCAGTTTTTCAGAATTTCCGTCCTTCTTCCATTGACCGTATCTATGTCCTGATTGTTCAGCCAACCCTCAATATACGTTTCCAGCCTTCTTAGGAGCACATCCATAGGCTCTCCCGGTAAGCGCTCCACCCGCCCGTTCTTCATAAAGTATTCTGTATCCAAAAAATCCGCATCCACCAGACAAGAATACAGCATCCGGACAAATACACTTAAAGAAAAATCCTGGTTTTTTGTGGCCTTTACATCGAACGGCATTGTTGTGACTTCTGGTATCTTAATTTCTGACTGATAGGCGTGATAGTCCGGTATACGCTTCCGTTTTCTCCCTTCTAGAGAGGGGTCAGTTCCCATATCTGATGAATTTCCTGTATCCGGCAAGCCTGCATGATGGCCAGCAATACAATAGCTCATAAATCCATATGCTCCACCCTTTTCTGCGCATACCTGGGCTCCCGCTGTCGCGTGATCCACGCGCTCCCCGCTATCCTCCTGAATCTTTTTCTGGAATGCATCAGAATACTTTCCAATGTCATGAAGCATTCCACAGCAATACCCCCAGTCACTGTTCCCAAAGCGTCCGGCAAATTCCCCGGCCAGCCCGGCAGTCCCCTCCAGATGCGCTTTCAGCGTCTGTACCCGCTCCCCTTGTTTATGTCCGATATACTCCATCCCCATTCCCCCAGCCCGATTTATTTCGCATTTTTTGTCAGTGGCAGATGCGGCCTTCCGAATGGCCGCAGCTCATGTAGTGGTTATAATACGCTGTCAGATCATCCCCATATATGCCTGCCAGGTCTGCATTATTCTCTTTGTACACAGAAACATCAAAGGATGCTGATGCAGTCCGCCCCTCCTGCATTCCTGAGGTAAGAAAGTGATTCAGCAGCTGATTTTCATCATATCCGTAAACCGCATATAAATCGGCGTTGTGATCCGCATAGTATCTTGCATCAAATACCAGAGATATATTTTCCGGTATCGTCTGCTCCTGCACAGGCGCAGCTGCCTGCGTGGTAGATGGAACAGCACTGCTATCATATGGACAAATTCCATTTGTGTGCAAATGTGCCGGATGTCCGCCGCAATGGTAGTGATAGCTTCCAAGCCCGCTCTTATTCTTATTATCCCTGTGTCCGCCATTGCTATCTGTTCGGCCACTGTGTGCCTCCGCCACAATCATAGTTGGAGACTCCGGAAACGCCTGGGGTGCGCATACCGCTAATGTCAGAGCTGCCATAAATGCTGTTAGTTTACTTTTTCTCATATTCTTCCTCTCCTTATACCGTTGGATTTTTCGCAGGCTTTGAACCTGTCAACGTTATATATAAGACTATTATACTCTTTTGGGATTCTTAGGACAAGAGATATGACGAGACCCTTTAAACAAACTAAAATCTCTTTAAAATTTTATTGTTTTTTATCTATGGCAAACCAATAAATTATTGCACATAACCGCACGCATGAAACCACCCAATACAATCCGATATACGGATGG
>CALWBS010000337.1 GCA_944376135.1 uncultured Enterocloster sp. | reverse complement strand
GGAGCCGTAGAATATCACAAGCTGACTTCCCTGATACAATACGATATCTCCGGACTGTGTCGTAATTTGTCTGTTGCTGACAGGCAGACTCGTGCCGAGCAAGCCTACCTTCTCAAAACCGGAATAGTCTCTCATCCGGATGGTTACCGGGCCCTCCCGCATCATGGAAGCGAGGGCGTCCACCGCCTCATTTCTCTCCAGAGACGCTGTAAACGTAAGATTTCCAACTCGTACATTCATCTTCATCATCGCCGCCTCCTCTGTTTGCTTACAGGAACGCTCCGTTGCACACCTGCAGTACCTGGCCTTTCACATGCCGTCCCATCTTGCTGGCCAGATACAGGCAGGCATACGCCTGATCCATCGGGTCGCATTCCGGACCGGGGAAGTAGACAAAATGGCCGCTATACTTGAGCATTTCTGCGCCGCCGGGCTGCTCTCCCGCCTTATTGGCCAAATGGGCCGGCGTAACGGTAGCTCCGGGAGCAACCGCGTTGCAGCGGATATTAGTGTCAATGAGACGCATCGCCACATTCTTGGTCAGTGTATTTAACGCTCCCTTGGTGGAGGTGTAGGTGGCTCCGCAGAAGGGACGAGTGCCGTTGACGGAAGATACATTGATGATGACCCCGTCATTTTTGGGCAGGAAAATCTTCAGTGCCTCCCGAATGTACCGCATGGGACCGCCCAGATTCGTGTTCATCACGAACATCATCCACTCGTCGTCCGTCTCGTCAATCATCTTCTGTTCCCCAATGCCGGCGTTGTTGATGAGGATATCCACATCCCCAAACTCCTTCAAAGCTGTCTTGAAAACTTTTTTTGTGTCTCCGGTGGAGCATACATCCGCCACCACACCGACGGCCTTTCCTCCCTTTTCCCGGATGCCGTTTACCACCGCATCCAGCTTCTCCTGGTGCCGGGCAGTCAGTACCACCGCGGCGCCCTCCTCCGCGAACAGCTCAGCCATGGACTGCCCCATGCCGTAGCTGGCGCCTGTAATAATCGCAACTTTATCCTTGAGCATCTGTGCTTCCATTTTATATAACCTCTCTTTTCATTTTTTTCTTTACCATATCTTCTCTGCAGCCTTATGCGCAGGCGCTCTGAGACTCCTGGGCCTGCACCTGCACGATTCCGGTTCCTTCTTCAATGTCCCGGATGATTTCTCCCACCTCTGGCACGGCAATATAACTTCCCTCAAGGGGGTTTTTGATGCTGACAACCGGCGTTGTGATATCCGCTTCCACCTGGCTGCGCTCAAAGGCCAAATCGCAGGCAAGCATCTCACAATCGATTAATTTCAGGTTTTTGCAGTAGCACAAGGGCTGGGTCCCGATGATTTTGCAGTGCTCGAAGGTCACATTCTCACAGTACCAGGCCAGATATTCGCCTTTCACTGCGCTGTTTCGAACCGTAACATTTTTTGCGTGCCAGAACGCATCTTTTGTGTCAAAGGTGCAGTTTTCAAACACGGAATCCTCGATGTACTGGAAGGAGTATTTCCCCTTCATGCGCACATTTTTAAAATAAAGATTGGAAGAGCGCATCATAAAATATTCGCTCTCGGCGTCGCTGTCCTCCATTTCAATATTGCGGACCGACCATCCAAATTCCGGAGAAACGATATCACATCCCGTCATCTTTACATCGGCGCACTCCCGCAGCGCCTTGATGCCGTGAAGCTTGGTATTCTCAATGGTAATGTGGTCGGAATACCACAGCGCCGCCCGGCAGAGCTGTGTCATCTCCGAATTCTGAATAATCAGGCCGTGGTCGTGCCAGAAGGGGTAGCGCAGGTTAAAAAAGCTTCCGTCCACCTGGATATTTCTGCATTCCTTAAAAGCACTTTCTCCGTCTGCAGGGCCGTCAAAGGAACACCTTTTTACGAAAAGATCTCTGCTTCCATAAAGGGCCCGCTCAGCGTCAAATGTCTGATTTTGGATTATTCTCATATGAAAAACCTCCCATTTCCATAAATGTTATTGTTCTTTCTGCATCTGATAGATGAGATAGTCCAGGCAGTCAATCCGTTTTTCATCCCTGTGAAGTTCATCCAGCAAATGTTCCCGGTAACCGGAGAGAAGTTTTAGCTGCTGTTCTTTATCATCACGGCTCTGAAACGTCATAAACTGCTCCACCATTTCATCTGTACATCCGGCGTCCTGCAGATTCTGCAGGACGGTATAAGCATAAGGATTGGCAAAAGCCGCCCTCTTTGCTGTTTTGCTCTTATTCATATTCATTCTCCATCACGAATCACCACGATCTGGTTGCCCCAGCCCTCCAGAACAGGGTTATTTTCTACAGCGCTCACAAGGTCCTCCATAGCCTCAAACCGGCCGACCAGCGTATATTCCTCGTTGATTTCCGCATCCTGATCGTAGAGCACAATGTGGTTGGGATCGAAGTAATACACCTCCCCGGCCCGGGCCACATATCCGGCAATGGCCGCGGCTGTGCTGTTGTCCTCCAGCCGCAAGCAAACCCGTCAAGGCCGCAAATTGCTTTTGCATGAATTCTCATCTCCTTATATCCGTCGTATCATCCTACACATTCAATTCCAAAACGGTTTTTGTAATTAGGGCTCCTTTCTCTATCGTCTATCTGCAATATAGTACAAAATCCAGATACAAACAAATACTTATATTTTATACTTTTCTATAGGATAAAATTATACTTTTCAAACCCCGCCCCTTCTGCGGTAAATGCGCAAATCCTTCTGCTCCGCCCGCAAAAGTTTTCCCGTCGTCAGCAGAGTGACAACCAAAACAAACAGGGCAACGATCATGTACAGGATCATCATCAGAATCCGCATAGCCGAGAGAATTCCGAAAAGCCCCGGCCAGGAGGTTTAAAATCCCGGTCATGGACATCCCCCACAGAGCGCCTCTTATGATTCCCAGCAGCATAGCGTGTCAGGCTTTTTCATCGCTAATACTTATTATTTATCCATTTTCATAATTGACTTTTATACTTTTTCTTGTTATAGTAGCCTTGCTGGTTAATTGAAATCCTAAATGCAACATTGAAATTGTAAATGCACATTAGAAATTTTATGAAGTTGTAACTGCACCATGGCATAGGTAAATGCAACGATTTCGGCCTGTTTTCCCAGTGATTCTCTTG
>CALWBS010000336.1 GCA_944376135.1 uncultured Enterocloster sp. | reverse complement strand
GGATATGGTGCGGCTGCTGGAGGAGCGGATATAGCTTCTTGACAATATGATTTTTTTTTTATATAATACTTTGAACGTGTGGGAAAAGAGATAAATAATAAGAGATTAGAATGCATAGACTGCATTTGGAAAAGCAGAATAAAAAGGAAGGAAGCGGAGTACTATGGCAGACAAGAAACACATTTTGACATATGCGGGATTGAAGCAGTATGAGGATGAGCTTCAGAACCTGAAGGTGGTTAAGCGCAAAGAGGTAGCCCAGAAGATCAAGGAGGCCAGAGAGCAGGGAGATCTCTCCGAGAATGCGGAGTACGATGCGGCGAAGGATGAGCAGAGGGATATTGAACTGCGCATCGAGGAGCTGGAGAAGCTCTTAAAAAATGCGGAGGTTGTTGTAGAGGACGAGATTGACCTTGATAAGATCAATGTGGGCTGCAAGGTAAAGCTTTTGGATGTGGAGTACGATGAGGAGATGGAATTTTACATCGTGGGTTCTACTGAGGCCAACAGCCTTCAGAACAAGATTTCCAACGAATCTCCGGTGGGCCGGGCGCTGATGGGCAAGGCTGTGGGAGATGTGGTGGATGTAGAGACCCAGGCGGGTGTCATCCAGTACAAGGTGCTGGAAATCCAGAGAGTATGATGCATACCCGGCGGTGCGAATCCCGCCGGGCTGACTATTGATAGGAAAGATAAAGGAGCGAAAAAAGTGGGAGAGCAGCAGAAGGCTAATCAGGCGGGACAGGATCTGAATCATGTGCTGAAGGCGCGCCGGGACAAACTGGCGCAGCTTCAGGAAGAGGGCAGGGATCCGTTTCTCATCACAAAGTATGAGGTGACGGCCCGCAGTGCGGAGATTAAGGACAATTATGAGGCGTGGGAGGGAAAGGAGGTAAGCGCAGCCGGTCGCTTGATGTTCAAGCGGGTGATGGGCAAGGCTTCCTTCTGCAATATCCAGGACCGGGACGGAAGCATCCAGGTTTATGTCTCAAAGGACAGCGTGGGGGAGGAGCCCTACAAGGCATTTAAAAAGCTTGATATCGGCGACATCATCGGCGTAAAAGGAACGGTGTTTACGACCCAGGCCGGAGAGAAGTCCATCCACGCGTCGGAGGTGACCCTCCTGTCAAAGAGCCTTCAGGTTCTCCCAGAGAAGTTCCATGGGCTGACGGACACGGATATGCGCTACCGCCAGCGGTATGTGGATCTCATTATGAATAAGGATGTGAAGGACACCTTTATCAAACGGTCCAAAATTCTGGCTGCCATTCGGACGTATCTGGCAGGCCAGGATTTTATGGAGGTGGAAACCCCCATCCTGGTATCCAATGCGGGCGGTGCGGCGGCCCGTCCTTTTGAGACCCATTTTAATGCCCTGGATGAGGATTTTAAGCTGCGCATTTCACTGGAGCTCTATTTAAAGCGCCTGATTGTAGGCGGACTTGAGCGGGTGTATGAGATCGGCAGAGTATTCCGCAATGAGGGGCTGGACACCAGGCACAATCCGGAGTTCACCCTGATGGAGCTCTACCAGGCGTATACGGATTATCACGGCATGATGGATTTGACGGAAAACCTGTACCGCTATGTGGCGCAGGCCGTCCTGGGAACCACCACCATCACCTACAACGGCGTGGAGATGGATCTCGGCAAGCCCTTCGCCCGGATTACCATGGTGGACGCGGTGAAGCAGTATGCGGGCGTTGATTTTAATGAGATTCATACCCTGGAGGAGGCAAGAGCCATTGCCAAGGAGAAGGGTGTGGAATACGAGGAGCGTCACAAGAAGGGCGATATCCTGAATCTGTTCTTTGAGGAGTTCGCGGAGGAGCATATGATTCAGCCCACCTTTGTCATGGATCACCCGGTAGAGATTTCGCCTCTGACAAAGAAGAAGCCGGATAACCCCGATTATGTGGAACGGTTTGAGTTCTTTATGAATGGCTGGGAGATGGCCAACGCGTACTCGGAGATCAATGACCCCATTGACCAGAGGGAGCGCTTTAAGGCCCAGGAAGAGCTCCTGGCCCAGGGAGACGAGGAGGCTAACCATACGGACGAGGACTTTTTAAATGCCCTGGAGGTAGGTATGCCGCCTACGGGAGGCATTGGGTTCGGCATTGACCGTATGGTGATGCTGCTCACAAATTCCGCTGCCATAAGGGATGTGCTCTTGTTCCCCACCATGAAGTCACTGGAGAAAAACGAGACATCAAAGAAGGCGGAAAAAGCTCCCGTAAGCGCTCCGGCAGAGACTGCAGATACCCAGATGCACCTGGATCTTTCCAAGGTAAAAATCGAGCCGCTGTTTGAAGAGTTTGTAGACTTTGAGACGTTTAGCAAGTCCGATTTCCGCGTGGTGAAGGTGGAGGCCTGCGAGGCGGTGCCGAAGTCGAAGAAGCTGCTTAAGTTTACGTTGAACGACGGAAGCGATCGGAAACGCACGATTTTAAGCGGAATTCACGAGTACTACGAGCCGGAAGAACTGGTTGGAAAGACCTGTGTAGCTATCACCAACCTGCCGCCCAGAAAGATGATGGGCATCGACTCCGAGGGAATGTTGATTTCTGCGGTCTACGAGTACGACGGACGGGAGGGACTGAATCTGCTGATGCTGGACGACGGAATTCCTGCAGGGGCGAAGCTGTACTAAAGCGGCTGTAAAAGAATCATTTTTCGTTGCAAGACGTACTGTAGGCAAGAAGGACATTTTTCTAAAAGAAATTTTGGGAAAGTGTCCTTTACTGTACAAACAGTAGAGGGAAAGAAGCGATTTTTAATGCCAAACCAGGAAGAGCTTTATTACTGCTATGATTTTTGCCGGCTAAAATAAAGCTGATTTATTTGCATGTATGGTATTGTATCAAAAAGATACCCATTTGAGGAAAAATATAGAACATCATCTGGCAATACAATGCCATGTTCGATAAGATAATCAACTGCTTCATAACATTCTTCTGTCGTACGGCAACGCTCAAAGCGGCCATTCCACATAGATGTAAATTGTTCTACGGGTTCATTTTGCCAAATTACATCTTCCAATTTGTCAGGGAATAAATCTGATTCTACACGATTCATAATTACACATGCAACCCAATATTGTGCCTTGAACCCCTGGTCTTCTGCCTCTGCTGTTACCACTCGGGCCAAGAGTTCGTATTCCTTTTCTGTTAAACAAATTGACATTTCGGCAGACTGTATTACGATTTCATTTGTTTCCATTGTTGGGGAATCTAAAAACAGAAGTGTATGTTCGGTTGTATTTTGCTCTTCTTGCGGTATATTCCATAATACAATAAAGAGAGCAAGGACAACTATTGGGATAAAAAGCCATTTTATATGGTTGGGATTTTTAGGGCGATTTCTTGGCCCTCTGTATTGGCTTTTAAAGACCCTATCTTTCCTTAATTTCGTCCCATTTTTTGTAAAATAAAATTTTTTGCATACAGGAAAACAGGAAATCTTACTTACAATATATCGGATCATCGTAGCCTCTTTCCAGTCCGAATTATATAATTTCACCTATAATATATCGGCTTTTTTACTATAATCTTTACATTTTATTAAGATTTGTTAAAATGTGAAAATGTTATGTAAAGCAAGTGCATTTGGAATACTACATTAATATTTATTGCGATGCTATTTTTATTTGATTGAAAATGATAAAATATTAAAGAAAAAAAGCCGATATATAATTGCAGATTTTAAATGAGGGCGTTGCAAAGATACATATGACCATCAGGGGAACATCCTGGAGGAGACAGGGATGGAGAAAGAGAGTGTCATAAAATCAATGAAGCAAAAGAAAATCGTCATTACAGGTATCATGATCTTTCTTCTGCTCTGCCTGTCCGGGTGTGGAGAGCAGATATCAGATCAAGTAAAAAAAGAGGCCCAGGGCTTTCTTACGGAGCACGGGGAGGATATAATAAATACAGTTTACGGCGGCCTGGATGCAATACAGGAATATGGAGTCGTTGGACGGAAGCACTATTTTGAAAATGAAGCAGAGGCGAAAAGCTACCTGCTGGACAGCCTGAAAGAGCGGTACGGAATCCAATTTATGGTTGTTGAGCCGCGCTCGTACGATCAATATGGCCCGATTTATGGGGATGTTTATGCGGCAGAGATAGCTCCAACCCACAGCCCGGAACAAATTTTTGTTGGAAGAGCCATGCAGGCAGGTACCATTTCGGATAGCTATTGGGAAATTCTCTTCCGGGATATTATGCGGAAAGAGTTGGAAGAACCGCTTTGGACAATCTGCGAGGGAAAAGAATATATACAGTCCTTTTCAACGGAAGTGGGGGGAAGCTATACGGAGCGGGCCTGGAGAGCGGATGACGCGCTGGAAGATGTGATAGCAGAGGCAAATGTTGATATCTCTATGGCGGTAATATTGGAACAGGGAAAACCCGAAGAAGAATACGCGGATATGATTTTGGATTTTCTGGAGGATTTGTATCTCTCCGGACGGAAGGTTCCTGTTTATCTCAATTTTCGATCTGGTAAAAAGGGGGCATGGATATTTTTTCGTACAATTTCAGAAGATGAACAAAATTGTCCTCTTTCACGGGAAGAGCTGATAGAAGTGATCAGGGACAATAAAAGCATAAGCCCGTTTGAATAGCCGTTCTGGAAAAACGCTTTACATGAAAATGGGAGTATGCTAAAATAAATTATATTTTTGAAAAATTCATTTAAGGAGAAAACAATGGGACTATTTTCCAGAAAACCGAAGGAACCAGCCTTTGACCCGGCAGAGTGTCAGCGGATTAAGGCAAAACTGCGTCAGATGTTCAATGAAGCGGTGCCGGATGGGGATACCTACCGTTTAATTGAGGGCTACTCTACCACGGATAAAATTCAGAAGGGAATCTATTTAGACAAACACACGACTACATTCTATCACTATATTATCGGATATCGGGAGCAGAATTGGAATGTGGTTCTGGTCCAGATTGACCGGGAACTGTCCGTACACAGCGAGGCTATCTATCTCGATATGGACGCTGTGGTTGACGTGGAGTACATCCCAAAGACACAGAATGCAGCGCTGACCTATCGGAAGGGATATGGCTCATATGGGGAATTGCTGCATGTAGTAGACTACGGCCAGAAAACCGTTGCCGGAATCGCAAATTTGAATCAGGCTGCCGAGCGGGAGGATTTCCTGAATTTTCTTGAGAAATTCCGCGCTGCTCTGTCCCGGCAGGGGTGTAAGCTCTCTAAATGGGTGCGATAAGCCAACGATTCGTCTCTCTTCGGCAAAGAGAAGAAGCGTAAAGGCATCCCTGTCTATTACACAGGATAAGCGGCGTTTGTTAAAGCACTGATACATCTCTTGGAAGTATCCGCTTTTAGGGTGGGTACTTTTTCTTTTGGTTATATGATTGTTAATCTGGAACAGGAATTCAAGTTTAAATACTGGTACTTGGGGAATGTCTTGCAATAGCTTACAGAAATAAAAGTGCAAATGCCGAAAGATTTGCTGAAAGAAGCCGATATTATAATAAATAGAGAATGTAGCAGTGCATAAAGAACACATATTGCTATGGGACTATTAGCAGAAACGCCAATACATTTCACAAAAATATTAATCGTATAGAAAAATAGGTGAAGATTGGAAATGAAAAATCAAGACAGGCCCGGCAAAGTTATTATGGGCATTCTTTCCGTTATATTATGGGTAATCATTTTGACAATGTTTCTTATCTCTGCGCTGGATGCGATTGGGGCAGAAGGCGTTGCGGGGCCGTCTGTTCTGGCAGCTCTCCTTGTTGTCATAGGGTGGCTCGCCTATCAAGTTGTAAAGACACGGCGGTTTTCCAATCGTTTGAATGATGCAATGTTACAGTTTATGATAAAGCGCGACATTGCGTCTTATTTTTCAGAGTTGGATGCTTTGGAAAAGGTAAACGGAAATCGTCCGATAGGCAGAATGCACCTGCTTCAACACAGTTATTATGACTATTAATTTCGGCAGGATATCCGGATGGTGGCTTCTTTTTGTGGGGATTTGGGCAGTCAGAGGAACATTTAAATTAACCGGTTGTGCTAGTTGATATAAAAAACTTCAACAAAATATGCTATTCTATAGTTGTACACCACTACACACTATGGAAGGAGGCATATTATGTTGAAGTTCCAATACGATTATACCACCCT
>CALWBS010000335.1 GCA_944376135.1 uncultured Enterocloster sp. | reverse complement strand
TCATCTTCTGTTACTTTATTTTTTTCAAATGCATATACTTTATTAGGCAGAGTGATACAATTAAGATAACTGGGAAAACACACCCCACAAGCATTCCGGCTTTCATATTGTCGCCTGCGTTCTGTGTAACAACACCTACGGCAGCAGGACCAATTGACGCACCCAAATCGCCTGCTATAGCAAGAAATGCAAATAGCCCAGTTCCACCAAAAGGAATTTTATTTGATGCAATGCTAATAGAGCCAGGCCACATAATTCCAACAGAAAATCCGCAGACAATACAGCCAATTAGTCCCAAAACAGGGTTGGCAGAAACAGCTGCAAACAAATAGCATACCAGGCACAAAATCCCTGATCCCATCATAAAATTCACCAAATTCATTTTATGTCCGTACTTTCCATAAATGGTACGGCTAAGTCCCATTGAAACAGCAAACATACAAGGCCCTATGATGTCACCGATGCTTTTAGAAAATCCTAATGCGGATTCCACATAAGCCGATGCCCATTGCGCCATGGAGGCTTCGCTGGCACCTGCTCCAATCATCAGCAAGAGAAATCCCCAAAAGAGCGGGATACTGATCAGTTTTTTCACCGGCAATCCTTGTCCTTCCTGTGTCAGGCGTTCAATGGGGCAGGTCATAAAATTATAGATGTTGAACAACGGTAGCAGCGCCCATAGATAGGCCAGAATCCACCAATATTCTATTCCCAAAATCGTAAAGAAAAGTGTTGAAAGGGAAATAACCCCAACCGCGCCCCAGCAATAGAAGGAATGCAGCAAACTCATCACGCTATCTTTATGCTCAAACGGACAAGCCTCGACAATGGGGCTCACCAACACTTCTATCATTCCGCTCCCCATCGCATAGACGATCACGCTAATCAGTATCCCAACAAATGGATTCGACAGCAGGTTTGGCAGGGCTGCCAAACCGACCAGACCCATCCCTGCCAAAAATTGAGAAACCACAACGCTTTTTCGATATCCTATGCGATCTACAATTGCCGCGCAAAGTATATCTACAACTATTTGTACAGCATAAAAAACGGTAGAAATTAAAGCGATTTTTCCAAGAGGGATATCATATTCATTATGAAATCGTATAAACAACAACGGCGCAAAATTCGCCACAATTGCCTGTGTGATAAAGCCGATGTAACAAGTTATCAATGTCTTTTTATAGTTCTTTTTTTCTACCATGTTATCTCTAACAGACCTCTCTTCCGCGATTTTTGGATATTATATCACCAAAATCCGGGATGCATGGCCTCATTATCGCCGCAAATAGGTATTATTTACCCAATTTTCGCAGCTCACAAGGAGTGTAGCCATATTTCTTTTTGAATTGACGATTGAAATAGCAAACAGAATGAAATCCACAGGCACGGCTTATTTCCTCCAGCGTCAAAGATTTATCGTCTAGCGACTCATGGGCAATTTGCAGACGATACCGGATTAAGGCGTCAACAGGAGAGCACCCCATATAAGTTTTGAAGCACCGTCCCGCCTCACTGCGACTGATATTAGCCGCAGCTGCAATGTCCTCCAGTGTTATTGCATTGGAATAATTCTCATAAATGTATGAAAGCATCTTCTGGATTCGTATTTGTGTAGTGATTTGTATTCGCGAAACTTCTGTCTTGGGTAAGCTTTCAAAATTGCGGAATAAATATTCAAATATTTTGCTTAAATTACGCTGAACCGCCATCTCAAAACAGTTTTCTTGTTTACGCAAATGAAAATAAATGTTTTTCAGCCAGTTGTTTACCTCGTCCTGATTGAGATTATTGTGTCTAAACACTACAAAAGGCAACCGATCACACAGTGCGATTGGCTTAACATATTTTTGAAAAATAATACTGTTTTCCGGCGCGATTGCTCTGCCAGAAAAAACGATATTAGGCATTGGTTCCATTTGATTTCCGTCCAACTTCTTAACGCCATGCAATACATTCCCATTGATAAATATACTGTCTCCCGGCTCCAACAGGATGCGCTGCTGCCCAACCTGATATTCTAAAATGGAAAATTCCACTGAAGCCAATTCAAAATCCGGATGCCAATGTAAAGGGCCGGTTAGCCCTGGCAGCTTAGCCAGTTCACCTTGAAAATACGTGATTGGAAATGCTGCCGGATTACGGAATATTTGCTCTCGTAATTGGTGATTAAGCCGCATAACCATTATTTTTTCCCTCCCTGCAAATGTTCCTATTTTCATCCAAATCTAATAATATATTTTTCTTTTTAGCGAAAAATTTTCAGGGGCCGGTGTGATTCGAACAAATCATACCGACCCCTGTATAGGTTTATCTATTTCAGGACAGCCCCTTTTTCTCGCCGTCCTGGCTTATTTACGTTTAGTTGTTGATCAGCTTATCCGCGTCATTCCAGCTGTAGAGCTTTCTGAGCTCAGCGCCTACCTTCTCAAAGGGCTCCTCCGCAGCTCTCTTGCGCATCGCCATGAAGTGGGGGCAGCCTGCCTGGTTCTCAAGCAGCCAGTCCTTGGCAAAAGTGCCGTCCTGGATATCGGCCAGGATCTTCTTCATGTTCTTCTTAGTCTCCTCGGTCACGATCTTGGGGCCGGTGATGTAGTCGCCGTACTCAGCCGTGTTGGAGATAGAGTAGCGCATGCCCGCAAATCCGCTCTCATAGATCAGGTCTACGATCAGCTTCATCTCGTGAATGCATTCAAAGTACGCGTTCTCAGGCGCGTATCCTGCCTCAACCAGTGTCTCAAAACCTGCCTTCATCAGGGCGCAGACGCCGCCGCACAGAACCGCCTGCTCGCCGAAGAGGTCGGTCTCAGTCTCCACCTTGAAGGTGGTCTCCAGAATACCGGCTCTTGCGCCGCCGATTCCCTGGCCATACGCCAGAGCCATGTCCAAAGCCTTGCCCGTAGCATCCTGGTAAACAGCTACCAAGCAGGGCGTTCCTCTGCCTCTCTGGTACTCGCTGCGCACGGTGTGACCCGGAGCCTTGGGAGCGATCATAGTTACATCCACATCCTTCGGCGGAATGATCTGGCCAAAGTGGATGGCAAAGCCGTGAGCAAACATCAGCATCATGCCGGGACGCAGATTGGGAGCGATGGACTCCTTATACATAGCAGCCTGCTTCTCATCATTGATCAAAATCATGATGATGTCTGCTCTCTTCGCTGCCTCCGCAGCCGTATATACCTCAAATCCCTGCTCCTCCGCTTTCTTCCAGGAACGGCTTCCCTCATACAGTCCTACAATCACCTTGCATCCGGACTCTTTTAAGTTCAGCGCATGAGCATGTCCCTGGCTGCCGTATCCGATAACGGCAATGGTCTTTCCCTCCAGCAAAGACAGGTTGCAGTCTTCCTGATAATAAATCTTTGGCATTGCTTTATCCTCCTTATACCTCACATGAGCAAATTGAAAATATATGTTTAAGGCACCGGGGCCGACGACTCTCAGTCCGCCTTTGGTCCCTCCTTACACATCTGCATCTCTCCGCAAATCCACGCATTGGAGTATATTTACTCTACGGCAGATAACGGATATCCTCGCTGCCGCGCTCCAAGCCTGTAAGGCCTGTCCTGGCAAGCTCCAAAATCTCATAGTCCTCCAGCAGATTGATGAGGGCATCCAGCTTGGACTGGTCTCCCGTGAGCATCACAGTCAGGGAATCCTTCCCCACATCCACGATGGTAGCGCGGAAAATATTTGAGATGGCGCTGACTGACTGGCGGTCCGCCGCATTTGCACGAATCTTTATCATCATCAATTCCCGGTATACCGAACGGTCCGGCTTCAGCTCCTTGATATCCCGCACATCCTCCAGCTTGTTGAGCTGGTTCTTGATCTGTTCCAGCACGGTCTGATCCCCCAGCGACACCACTGTCATCCGGGAATACCGGGGATCCGCAGTGACGCCCACGGTCAGGCTCTCAATATTATATCCTCTGCGGCTGAACAGACCCGCCACACGGGCCAGCACACCGGCTGTATTATCCACCAGAAGGGACAATACAATTCTGTCATCCATCATACGCTCACACCTTTCCTTCTCACCGTCCGGGACCATGTCCGAACCAGGCAGACACACTCCAAACTGTTATTCTTAAATCATAGCAACCATTATTCTATTTGTCAATTGCATAATAGGAATGGATATTATTCTTCTGGGTTATAAAGCAAATAGCCTCGCCAGCTCCTGCGGTGTTTCCACAATAGCATCCGCCCCGGCTGCCTCCAGTTCCCCGCGGCTTCCGTACCCGTAGAGCACCCCCACGGACGCAAGGCCCACAGCCTTTGCTCCAAGAATATCATACTCCCGATCCCCCACCATCACGGCCTGTTTCAAAATTCCGCTGTCTTCACCGAGCCCGGACCCGGCCAACGCGCGACGGATAACATCCGCCTTGCGCACCCGTTTTCCCTCCAGATCCGCCCCGCCCACAAAATCAAAATACTCTGTCATGGAAAAATAATCCACAATCCGTTTTACATAG
>CALWBS010000334.1 GCA_944376135.1 uncultured Enterocloster sp. | reverse complement strand
TCCGGATATTTAGTTCCTGACCAGTCCTATATCGGGGAATGGTCTGTTAAGGTTACCCTTTTTTGCTCTGCTGCAATAAATTTAACTTTTTTCATATCACCTCTTGACATTTCTTAGCTGGACTTCTATCCTATACCAGGAAACCCGTCGGCAGCATTACGCCCAAAAAGCTTCCAAACACCAGATAAAACACCACTGCGCTGCATAATGCAAGAATCAGCGGCTTTACAACTCCCGGCAGTCCTTGCGCTTTTGAAAGAGCCAAAACCAAGAGAAACAGACAGGTATATGAGCCAATGATGTCCGCAAAAATTATGAAAAAGAGGATCATCCCCAAATACACTGCCACCGTCACCAGACTGGATTTTTGTCCAAAATCCACTCCCGGTTTTACATCATCCTGGGGCCCTTTCAGCTTCCGAAAAGACTTATATGCGCACAGCAAGGAAAGTACAAAGCCTATTAAACTCATAAGCCCTGGGAAGAATCCCTGAGCTGGGTTTGACAGCCGTCCCAGCGGCATCTGGAGCGCAAGAGCGCCATAACCGGCACACATAGCCGCAAGAATCAGAAAAAATGCCAATTCAATTTTATAGTATTTGTTTTTCATCCGTACATCTCCTTTCCCAATGCCTCCCAAAGTCCATTCAAATAAGCTGCTCCCAGCGCCCGGTCAAACAAACCATATCCCGGCCGGCCGCTTTCTCCCCAAATCATCCTTCCGTGATCTGGACGGATATATCCGTTAAAGCCCTCTTTTTTTAAGACATATAAAATATCTGCCATGTTCAGGCTCCCCTCCTGGGTTTGATGCCCTGTTTCCAGAAATTTCCCTTCATTTACCCGGAAAACATTTCTGGCATGTACAAACGGAATCCTCCCTTTTGCCCCAAATTTTCCGGCAATCCGAACCACATCATTCGATGCAATACTTCCCAGTGAACCGGTACAAAGGGTAATTCCATTTGCCGGACTTTCAGCCATGGCTGTAATCCTGTCCAGGTCCTCCTCTGTCGAGACTACCCGAGGAAGTCCGAATACCGGGATTGGGGGATCATCTGGATGTATGGCCATCTTGATGCCGAACTCCTCCGCCTTAGGAACCACTGCTTTCAGAAAATACTTCAAATTTTCTCGCAGCCCCTGTTCTCCCAGTTCCTGATAGCGAAGAATCAATTCTTTTCTCTCATCCTGCCGGGAGGAGTGGCTCCATCCTGGAAGCCGAAGTTCTTCCTTCTCTGGATTCAAGCCATGCAGTCTTTCCAATTCAAAGGCCAGTGTATGGGAACCGTCCGGCAATTGATAGTTAAGATCCGTTCGCAGCCATCCAAAAACCGGCATAAAATTATAGCAGACAGCTTTAATTCCAAGTCCGGCCAGAAGCCGCAAATTTTCAATATAATACCGGATATATGTATCTCTGCTTCTATCCCCCAGCTTTATCGCTTCGTGAACGGGTAATCCCTCTACGACCTCAAAAGAAAGTCCATTTTTCTCTGCTTTCCGCCGAATCTCCGCCACACTTTCTCTTTTCCATAACTGTCCGGGTGGTACATCATAGCAGGCACTTACAATCGTTTTTACCCCAGGGATTTGACGTATTTCAGAGAGAGAAACCAGGTCATCCTCTCCATACCAGCGAAACGAAAGCTTCATAATTGTTCTAAGCCTCCGCCGCCGGAAGCAGGTCCAGCTCCTCCATGACAGAATATACCTTCTGTCTCTCGGTTCCTGTCAGCTCACGCATGGGAAATCTGGCTGGTCCCATGGAAAATCCAAACCTTTCCACCATCGCTTTATGACTCATAACAGGCATGATTGACCGCACCAGGGAACGCAGTTTCAGCACGGTTTTCTGAGCTTTCATAGCCCCTTCAAGATCCCCCTCCTGATACAAATCCCATATAGATCTGCACAGCTTAGGAAATACGCTCGCCATCGCAATCAGCGCACCGGCACCTCCGCTCTGCAGCGCTGGAAGAACCTGGGCATCATTTCCTGTGATAATCTCAAATCCCGGCTTATCTATCTCGCATTCAAACTCCAGCAAGGTCATAAAGTCCATACTGCTGTCTTTTATTCCCTTCAGATTTTCACACTTCTCCGTTACTCTCTGCAATATGGATGTCTTTATGGGGTTATGAGTCATCCCAGGCATATTATAAAGATACAGCGGCTGTCCGTCTGCCATTTTCGCCACTTTACAGAAATAAGATACCAGTGCTTCTTCATCATATTTGTGGTAATAGGGAGCCGTCACCGAAACCGCATCTGCACCATTTTCTCCCGCCCAGTCCAACAGCTCCTGAAGATCCCGCAAGTTCATCGCTGTAACATTGAACATAACCTTTGCGCCCAAGACAGCGCCTTTTTTGGCGGCGGACAGCAGCTTTTTTCGTTCATCCAAAGTGAGATTAACAAATTCCCCTGTTGTCCCTCCTACAAATACCCCGTGAATGCCGGCCCCTGTCACATATTCCGTCAACCGTTCGTATTCTTCGTAATTTACTTCTCCATTTTCATGATAAGGGGTCAGCAGAGGCGCTGAAATCCCCCCCATAATTGTAGTTGTCAATTCTTGCTCCTTTCCCGGCCAAACTTTCTGCTGTTATGTTATTTTAATATCGCCCCCTCATTTGCTGAGGAAAC
The DNA here is from genome assembly GCA_944376135.1 of uncultured Enterocloster sp. Lineage (GTDB taxonomy): Bacteria > Bacillota > Clostridia > Lachnospirales > Lachnospiraceae > Enterocloster. The sequence goes on along the minus strand of CALWBS010000334.1, from coordinate 3,129 downwards.
GCTCCGCGCATATCTGGCAAGATATCCTGTTTTTATCTTTTCCTCCTGCACAGGCAGCTCCGCCAGCCGAGTCTTGAGCTCTTCATCGGTAAGCCGAACATGCAGGATACCTTTATCAATATCAATATCGATTATATCCCCATCACGTACCGCTGCTATAGGGCCGCGCCTGCTCGTCTCCGGGGATACGTGGCCAATGCAGGGGCCACGGGAGGCTCCCGAAAATCTTCCGTCTGTCACCAATGCTACGGACTCTGCATAGCCCATGCTGACCAGTGACGCAGTTGCTGTAAGCATTTCCCGCATTCCGGGCCCTCCCGATGGTCCCTCGTTGCGAACCACAATTACATCTCCATGCGCGATCTCTTCATTTAAAATAGCCTTTACCGCATCATCTTCACACTCGAAACATCTCGCGGGCCCGCTGTGCTTCCGCATCTGTGGCGCAACGGCTGACTGCTTTACCACACTTCCGTCAGGAGCCAGGTTGCCCTTTAAAATTACAAGTGATCCATGGGGACTGTATGCCTGAGAAATGGGCCTAACCACCTCATGATTGCATTCATGAACCAATTTCACATTCTCCCTATGGGTATGTCCGTTAACTGTCAGCTGATCCAAATTGACAAGACTATCCAGCTCCCTCAAAACTGCGCCTACTCCTCCGGCCTGTTCCAAATCCCACATAGTATGTTCCCCCGAAGGCTTTACTTTCACTAGGTACGGAGTTCGCGCGCTGATCTCTCCCATCTCCTCCAGCGACATGTGCAGCCCTGCCTCATGGGCAATGGCAGGAATGTGTAGTGTCATATTTGTGGAACCGCCTACACTCATTCCAACAGTAGTAGCCAGCTCCAGCATCTCTTGAGTTACAATGTCCCTTGGACAGATGTTTTTCTCCACTAATTCCACAATCCGCAGACCGCTCATTTTTGCCACTCTCTTTTTCTTGCCCGTTACGGCATGGGCGCAGCCGCTCCCTGGCATGGTAAGTCCCAAAGCCTCCGCAACAACGGACATAGAATTGGCCGTTCCCATCATAGCGCAGGAACCAGGGCCCGGTGACATGATTCCTTCCATATATTCGTACTCTTCTTTGCTCAGCTCCCCATGTGTCAGCTTGCCAATCATTTCTTTCAGCTGGTAGGTCGCATATTTTTTGCCTTTGTATTCAGCCGGCATCATAGGACCGCCGGTGACAATGATTGCTGGAATATTCACCCGCAGAGCCGCCATAATCATAGCCGGAACAATCTTATCGCAGCTTCCTATAAGCACCATACCATCCAGCTGATGTGCCCCTACGTAACACTCAATTGAGTCCACTATCAGCTCTCTGCTTGGAAGAACGTGACACATCCCCACATGGCCCTGTGTAAAACCATCACAGATAGAAATTGTATTTACCTCAAAGGGTATTCCGCCAGCCTCCCTTACTCCATCTTTCACCATCTGCCCTAAAACATCCTGGTGTACATGGCCCGGATGCATTTCATTAAATGTGTTGATTACCCCAATAAATGGTTTGGCCAGCTCTTCATTTGTAAGTCCCATTCCCCGAAGGTGCGCCCTGGGCCCCGCCATTGTCAAGCCATTTACCACATGACTGCTTCGATATTTAGGATCCTTATACTGTAAATCCATTCTTTCGCTCCTTTCCCAACCAATCCTTTATATGACTATTTCTGCTGAATCCTTGCCGTTACCGCAGCCGCACTGGCCATTACTTCTTCCGCGAAAGACACGGCCTTTTCAACGGGAAAACGATAATCCGGAGCAGAAATTCCGATAGAGCACAGCGCCTTTCCCTCCGCCGAAAAAATCGGAGCGGCAACACATACAACATCTGTGTGATGTTCCCTATTATCAAGCGCATACCCTCTGGCACGAACTTGTTCCAGTTCCCGTGAAAGAGGGCCTGCCTCTATAAGCGTATTATCTGTAAACCGTTTTCTCGGTTCATTCATCAGATAGGTCTGCAGCCACTCCTCTGTCTGATTGGCTAATATAGCCTTTCCTCCTCCTGTACAGTACAGCGGAAGATTCCATCCTATCTGTGACCGAAGTCCCACCTGGTTCTGCGCATCCAATTTTCCTATATAAATTCCCTGATAATTATCCAGAGCAATCAAATGAACGGTTTCTCGGGATAAATCATTCAACCTGCGCATTTCTTCCTGTGCCGCTTTGAGCAGATAATCGGACGTCTTCATCCGCATGCCAAAAGCCATAGCTTCAAATCCCAGGCAATATTTTCTTTCTTCATTTTTCAAAGCATATCCCGTCTCCACCAATTCCTGCAAGATTCTATGAATTGTGCTGGCACTGAGGCCTGTCACCTCGCTGAGCTCCGTAATGCTGACACTGGAAGTGGCATGGGAAAGTGCACTGAGTACCTGCAGTGCTTTTAATGAGCTATATTCTCCCATCTTTTTACACTGTCTGGTCAACTGTTCTTTCTCAATAAACATTAATGTATCTCCCCTTGGTATTCTATATATGGAATATTTATATCAAATATAGAATTAAAATCTACATTACAAATACTACCATTTTTGGTTCTAGAATACCATACACAGAATCACCAAACCGAAGATAATATTATGTACAATTTGTACAATAATTTTAGATTTCTAATATTACCTTCTTATTATCTATTTTATATATGGAAATATCAATTCTATATATGGAATTGTCTGTTCTTTCTTTTAATTTTTATGATTTATCCAAAAAAATACAGCTGATATCCTCTGGATACAGCTGTGTCTCTATTAAACTATAGCAAACCAATAAATTATTACACATAACCGCACGCATGAAACCACCCAATACAATCCGATATACGGATGGCAGAAAAAGCTTTTCCGATGGCCTCGGGCAAAAGGGCAGCAGCACGTACTTTTTGCTTCCTCATATTTGCTTTTATCTTTGACCACATTTGTTCAATCGGATTATAGTCCGGGCTATATGGCGGAAGATACAGATATTGCACATGCTTCTCCTCCAAAAGATTCTTTACCGCTTTTGCATGATGGGTACGCATATTATCCATGACAATCATGTCATCCGGGCTTAGCGCCGGCAGCAGTTCCGTTCTTAAATAGTTTTCAAATCGTTCGGCTGTGGCGC
>CALWBS010000333.1 GCA_944376135.1 uncultured Enterocloster sp. | reverse complement strand
TGCGCAAACTGCGGAATCCGGTGCGGCGCGAGCGGATTCGGGCTTGTCTGTAGGACGCAGTAGATGTAGGGCGGGGGCGTCCGCCATCAGGCGGGCGCCCTGTTTGCCGACTTGAGCGGGATATCGTATCGGCCGTTCGATTTCCTGAGAGGAGAGAATGCATGAACGAGGAAAAGCGGCTGCCTGCGGGCAGCGGGCAGCAGAGAACGAATTACCAGAAGATATTGGATAAAATCCTGGAGGCGCTCTCCGGGGAGGGAAGGCGGCCGCGTCTTCTCCTTCATAGCTGCTGTGCGCCGTGCAGCAGCTATGTGCTGGAATATTTGTTCCGGTATTTTGATATCACGGTGTTTTACTACAATCCCAATATCTATCCCGAGGAGGAGTACGGGGAACGTGTGCGGGAGCAGCAGCGCTTGATACGGGAGATGAACCTGGTACATCCGGTGCATTTTCTGGAGGGCGCCTATGAACCGTCACGGTTTTACGAGACAGCCAGAGGGTATGAGGATTGCCGGGAGGGCGGTGAGCGGTGCTTTCGCTGCTACCGCCTGCGTCTCTCTGAGGCAGCCAGGGCGGCCAGGGAAGGCGGATTTGACTATTTTACCACCACTCTGTCCATCAGTCCTCTTAAAAATGCCGGAAAGCTCAATGAGATCGGGCAGGAGCTGTCGAGGGAGTGGGGAGTGCCCTATCTGGTATCAGATTTTAAGAAGAAAAACGGATATAAACGTTCCGTAGAGCTGTCAAGGGAGTACGGTCTGTACCGCCAGGATTACTGCGGCTGCATCTTTTCCAGGGCGGAGGCGGAGAAGCGGCGGGAGAATGGGGCGGTTTGAGAGGATTGGTTTTGGTTAAGACAGGCGGCTTTGTCTGTCTTTTTTTGATAAACTTTTCTTTGACAAGCAAGAGTTCCTCATGCTATCGTGGGAGTATCAATTGTATCTGTAAGGTCTGTGTTCAAAGGGCGTCTTTACGCCTGTCAGATGGCTGTCTCGGCCGGATATTCCGGCTGAATAATATTCTGGAGTATAAGAGCCCGTCAAAGAGTCACTCGGTGAATGGATTTTTTAGGTGATGCGTTATGCAGGGCTTCTCCCGTCAGGGACAGAGAGGGAGCGGGAGATTTTGCCGGAGGAGATAACCATTACGCTGGTGGGGGTGCGGAGGGAGCTGGTCGAGGAGGGAGCAAGACTTCTCGGCTTTTCACAGGAAATGCCGGAGGGCCATAAGGCGCTGAAACAAAAGATGGACAGGCAGCCGGATGCCGCAGGAGGTTTGGAAGGCGTTTAGGATGTGTTTAGAATTTGCGGATTAACTTGACATCGGCTTTCGAATGTAATAAAATTTTTTTAGAGCTTGGATGAAGTTTGGACAGGCTTTTGGTGTATGTATAAATTATTAATAAGGAGAAATGTGCCATGATTAGTAAAAATTTAACCGTAATTAATCCGTCCGGTCTGCATTTAAGACCCGCAGGCGTTCTGTCCCAGACGGCGATGAAGTTTAAGAGCGACATTACCATTCAGTGCGGTGAGAAGAAGATCATTGCCAAGAGCGTGCTGAACGTGATGGCAGCAGGGATCAAGAGCGGTACGGAGATTACCCTGATCTGCGATGGAGAGGACGAGGAAGAGGCGATGAAGACCTTAACTGAAGCCATTGAGAGCGGACTGGGCGAGATGTAAGAAGGAAACAGGGAGATAAATAAATGTATGGGGCCTCACAACCTCCGCGGCAGGCGGGATATGGGTTGTGGGGCCCCATATGTTTCTGGTGAGCTTGAGTTTTGAGACGGCCTCTGCTTTTGTCAAATCCGAAAAGAGTTTAAAAATTCATTAATGAAATAGAGAGCAGCACCGCTCGCAACAGGATTTGGATCTGAAAAGATAAAAACAGGAGGAAAATCATTGGAGATGTGTGTGTCTTTTGATACCATTCTCTGAATTTCATCCAAATCACTTTGTATAATGTGGTGGGAAAGCTTTCCGCTGATCACCACAGGAAAATTATTTACAATTTGCAGATTGTAAATGGCGGTAGAGAGAAGGGAAAGGTATTCCTTCCATTTTGCGGCGCAGTAGGCATCTTTATTTCTTAAACGGGAAAAAAACAAGTCTAAATCCATGTCAATTGATGCTTCAAATGCGTCGAGAGAACAGTAGGCATCTGCGCATCCCTTTTTTCCGCAATAACAGGGACGGCCGTTGGGAACAAGAATCATATGCTCGATCAACCCGCTGGGAAGCGCAGTTCCCCAGTGAAGATGCTGATTTACAATTAATGCGCCTCCGAGATGTTCATTTAGAACTAAGTAGAACACATCGGAAAACTGCGGATTATTCCAGAGCATATAAGCAGCGGAAACTTCTGTATCATGTTTCAAAACACATTGGAACGGAATGTATTTGCGCAGCCACTGGATTGAAAAATCAGAGGATCCGATGATGTCTCCGAATATAACATGTTCGCCTCTTTTATCAACAAGTCCTTGAATAGCCACTCCTACTCCGATTAATGTATCAGAAGGAATGTTTAATTTCACAAAGAAATTCATAATACAATTTCCCAGTAAAGCGCAATAATATTCGTCGTTTGAAAAATGTAAATCACAGCACTCTTCTGCAATCAGTTCCCCAAATAGGTTCAATGCGGCTAAATTAATGTATTCGCTTCGGATTTCTACACCAATAGCGATTCGATATAGTTTATTGAAGGAAACCGTAACAGCTTTTCTTCCGCCAGTTGATTCGAAATATCCGTCCGTGAACACAATACCAGCCTGATGCAAGTCATTTACATAGCGGGTAACAGTGGGAAGACTGATTTCTAATTCGGATGCAATATCTGATTTTGAAATAGAACGTTTGGCATAAATTAAATTGAATATAGCGTTTCGATTGGCATTTGTAATATTTCGATGATGTACAGACATGAGGATTATATGGATGCCATACGTCTGGTGTCTGAAGGAAAGATCCGATTGGAACCGCTTATGAGCAAGCGCTTTGCATTTAGGGATTATCAAAAAGCCTACGAATATATTGATGAAAATAAAGAGATAACGATGAAGGTGATTGTGGATTTGGAAGCATAAGAAAGGGAGTGGGCTTATGAGAAAACTGCATGAGGATGTAGATCTGATCTTGACACATTTGGACGAGGACAGTGAAAAGTATCTCGAGTTTTTTTGAAAATATACCCTTTTCTTTGGAGGAAGCGGCCATGATCGATGGCTGTTCTCGCTTGGCGTGTATTCGCAGGGTGGTGGTGCCAATTATGCTTCCAAGTATTGTAGCAGTATTCTGCTTTGCCTTTATTGGGGCATGGAATGAATTGCTGGCAGGGATTATATTTACAAGCCAGCCAAAGGACGGGACAATTCCCGTAGGCTTAAAAAGCTTGAATGTTCTTATTTGTTCAAAGATATATTGTATCTGGATTGACTGCTGGGGCGGTGAAAGAGTAGAAAATTACCATAGCAGAGATACGATTACTGAAATTAATAGATATAAAGAATGAGGGAGGGCATTTGCCCTCCCTACGTCAGCAGCTCCCGCATAATATGCGCGTACAGTTCCTGGCTTTTGCCGCGCCACTGGCTGCACATGGACTCGGCCTGCTCTTTGTCCGGGACGGACAGCTCCAGGCGGATGAGGACTGCTTTGCCCTCCCGGACCTCACAGTGCACGATATAATCCTGGTTGGTGCCTTTATAGAAATCGGCCGTTGTGCCTACCTCCTCGCGGAGGCGAAATTTGTTTTCCTTGAGATACTGGTCCATATCGCTTACGATAGCGGGAGAGATGTTTTTGCCGAAAAAATTCAGGGTCTCCTCCCCCTCACGGGTGATCTCATAGCGGGTGCTGTTGTGGCTGGCTGTCTTGCGGACCAGCCC
>CALWBS010000332.1 GCA_944376135.1 uncultured Enterocloster sp. | reverse complement strand
GTGGAAGTGCAGTAATGCATGGAGCTGACGAATACTAATCGGTCGAGGGCTTGACCAAGAAGGGTTGTTCAGTATGTGGTTTTGAGGGTATGTATCTACGGTTCGTCAAAACGGCGATGACGGGGTGTGGCTCAGTTTGGCTAGAGCGCCTGGTTTGGGACCAGGAAGTCGCAGGTTCGAATCCTGTCACCCCGATTTTATATGTATGCGCGAGTGGCTCAGTGGTGGAGCACCACCTTGCCAAGGTGGGGGCCGCGGGTTCGAGTCCCGTCTCGCGCTCTTTTATTTTAATTTAGAATTGGAAGCGGAAAACTTTGTTGGAGAGAGAGTTTTTCGCTTTTTTGCTATACAGCGAATCATTGAAATGAATAGAGACGGAGGTAAATCTATGAATCAGGTGTATGGGAAGCTGATGGGGTGTTATGAGAGTGTGAAGGAAAAGCTGCCGTTTCGTCCGAAAGTCGCGTTGGTGCTGGGCTCAGGACTGGGTGACTACGGCGATCATTTCTCGGTAGAGGGGGCCATTGATTACCATGATATTGAGGGTTTTCCTGTCTCGACGGTGGCGGGGCACAAGGGTAGATTTTTGTTTGCGCACATTGAAGGAGTACCGGTTGTGATGATGCAGGGACGAGTGCACTATTATGAGGGATATTCGATGACGGACGTTGTTCTGCCAATACGTCTTATGCGCCTTATGGGAAGTGAAATTTTATTTCTCACAAATGCTGCGGGAGGAGTGAACTACAAGTTTCGAGCGGGAGATTTTATGATGATTACGGATCAGATTGCTTCATTTGTTCCCTCCCCGCTTATTGGGCCAAACATAGAAGAGCTGGGAGTTCGCTTCTGCGATATGAGTCAGGTCTATCAAAAGGAGCTGCAGGATATTATCCGCAAAACGGCCAGGGAGCTGGAGATCCCTATTCAGGAAGGAGTTTATGTGCAGCTTGCGGGGCCGGCATATGAGACGCCTGCAGAGGTACGCATGGTGCGGGCATTGGGAGGAGATGCAGTAGGAATGAGCACGGCGTGCGAGGCTATAGCGGCCAGCCATATGCAGATGAAGGTATGCGGTATTTCCTGCATTTCCAACCTGGCGTGCGGGATGACGGATACGCCGCTCAGCCATGAGGAGGTAAATGAAATGGCAGAGAGGACGGCTCCGCTTTTTAGAAAGCTGGTTACGGGAATTATTTCTCATATGGGTTAAGACAGGTGAAGGAATAAAGAGCGCGAAAGGAGGCAGAATATGAATATACGGCTGTATAATATTAAACTGATGTCCATGAACGAAGGAACCGAGATTATTCCCAATGGGGAAATATGGGTAGAGGGGAATCGGATTGCATATTCTGGCTCCGGATGCCATGCGCCCGTTAGAGGGATGCCTGTCTGGGATAGAGAAATTGACGGACAGGGAAATTTGGTAATGCCCGGATTTAAAAATGCCCATACGCACTCAGCGATGACATTTTTGCGCTCTTTTGCAGATGACCTGCCGCTTTTAGACTGGCTGGAAAAACAAATATTCCCCATGGAGGCAAAGCTTAAAGAAGAGGATATTTATTACCTTTCCAAGCTGGGGGTGATGGAATATCTCACCAGCGGGATAACAGCCAATTTTGACATGTATTTTTATCCCAAGCAGATTGCCAAGGCTTCGGCGGACTGCGGGTTTCGCACAGTGATTGCAGGGACTCTCAATAATTTCACATCTTCGTTAGAAAAAGAAGAGGAAAATTTTGTAGAGCTGAATCATTTTCATCCGCTTATCCATTATTGCCTGGGCTTCCATGCAGAGTATACAACCAGCAGAGAGCTGCTGGCAGGATTAAGCCGGCTGGCAGAAAAATATAAGGCACCAGTCTTTTCACATAATTCGGAAACACGGTCGGAAGTAAGGCAGTGTCTGGAGAGAAATAAAACTACACCTACGGTTTTTATGGAAGAACTGGGGTTATTTGAATATGGAGGCGGAGGCTATCATTGCGTTTATATGAGCCCGGAAGATTTGCGGATATTCAGGAGAAGAAACCTGTGGGCGGTTACCAATCCAGGGTCAAATACAAAACTGGCCAGCGGCATTGCTCCGGTTAAAGAAATGATGGAATTAGGCATTAATCTCGCACTGGGGACAGATGGACCATCCAGCAATAATTGCCTTGATATGTTTCGGGAAATGTATTTGACGGCTGGTCTGGCAAAACTTAGGGAGAAAGATGCAGCAGCTGTAGACGCGGATGCGGTGCTCCGGATGGCCTGCACGGGAGGAGCACAGGCCATGGGACTCTATGAGAGCGATTCACTGGAAAAAGGCAAACTGGCAGATTTAATTATGGTTGATCTGCATCAGCCCAATATGCAGCCGGAAAATAATCTGAGCCGAAATCTGGTTTACAGCGGCAGCAAGCAGAATATAAAGTTGACAATGGTGAATGGGAATATATTGTACGAAGACGGCAGTTTTTACATTGGAGAAGAACCGGAGTATATTTATCGAAAGGCCAATGAGATAATCAATCGGTGCAAAAAATAAAATAAGTCCTTGACACAGAAGCACTGCTATGGTATTCTAATCTAGCTGTCGCAAATGGTTGAAAAACATCTTAGAAAAATAAAAAAAGTTGTTGACAAACCGGAAGGCCTGTGGTAAGATATACAAGCTGTCCGAGAGAAACGACAGTGAAGCACCTTGATAAGTGAACATTAAACAGTATGCGAAACCCTGAAGATTCCTTAAAGAAGAAGGTCAGGTTTAGACCGTGGATTTGAGGAAAATTCAGAAGAAGAACCAAGTAAAGCGGGAAAGAA
>CALWBS010000331.1 GCA_944376135.1 uncultured Enterocloster sp. | reverse complement strand
CTATGGGGCGCCGGATTTTCCCAAACCGCATTTTGATTTGGAATTCAACGTGGTACTGCCGCTTTCGGAGGTGACCTATGAAAAATAAGGAGCCGGTAATTTCGGAAGAGAACCACAGAACATATATTCAAGCGATTGAAATTGATCTTTCGTCGGCCGCAAATGAAGATAGGATAAAAATGTCTTAAATGGAGATGTGTAGAATTAACCCCGAAAATAACTTGACAGTGACTTTTATAAATCATATTGCAAAAAACAGAACCCGCCATGCCTATGGCTGCGAATGCAGTTATGCGCAATCTGGCGGGATTTTTAAATATGAAACAGGATTTTTTATAGAAAATGTGCCTGCTCATGAAAAATTTTATAGAAAGATAATAAAAACCGGCATATGGGTAAGAAATCAGGCAAAAAAATTTTAAGCCCTATTATTTTAACAAAACTCAAACAATCATGTGTTATGATACCACCGTTAAGATGTTGCGGGAGGGCAGGACATATGAAAAAAAATCCATTCAAAGCAGGAATTCATATGCTGAAAACAGGCAGTAGCAAGATACAAAAAGAGTATGACGCTTCCGCCAGCCGCGCGTTTCATCTGGCTGGGATATCGGGAGCCTGGAATCTTTTTTTAGGACTGGGGAAAATTGTATCCGGGATATTGTCCTTTTCCGGTTTTGTGTGTGTCAGCGGCTGCTATACCATCGGGATGGTGCTTGCCAGGTACTGCGCAGTGGCTGGTGCTATCTGGGCAGACAGCCCGAAAGAGCAATACCGCTACTACCGATTGGCCGGAGGTGTTCTGATGGGGGCCAGCCTGGCCTACATGGCCTACTCGGGATGGGCATATTTCCATCCGAAATATACGGTATATCCAAAGTATATTGCACTGGCGATTGCAACCTTTACGTTTACGGAAATCGGGTTGAACATACGGGGAATCCTGATGAACCGGAAGGACGGAACCCTTTTGGTACATGCGCTGAAAACCATCAATCTGGCGTCGTCTTTGATCTTGCTGGTGCTGACCCAGTCTGCTATCCGCTCCATTGCTCAGGGGGGATACCATGAACCATCTTCCAATGCACTGTTAGGGTTCTTGGCAGGAGGAGGTGCCGCTCTTCTTGGGGGATTTATGCGCTGGCGGATTGGACAGATGGAAAAGGGAAATAAGAGAAAAGAGGAGGAAGAATCCAGTGATCCAAATTTTAGTGGTAGATGATGATGTGAAGCTGACCCAGAGCGTATGCGCCTATCTCAACGATAGCGGGTATGAAGCAAAAGGCTGTCTTAGCGCTGAGGCGGCCTATGACGCTATGTACAATAAACAGTACGACATGATTATATCCGATATTATGATGCCAGGAACGGACGGCTTTGAGTTTGCAAAGACGGTTCGGGGACTGAACAAAACGATTCCAATCCTGTTTATGTCGGCGAGGGATGATTTGCCGGCAAAAAAGAAGGGATTTGATTTGGGCATCGATGATTATATGGTAAAGCCGATTGATTTTAGTGAACTTTTAATGCGCGTCCGTGCCCTGCTGCGCCGGGCCCATATTGAGGAGAGCCGCAAAATTATAGTGGGGGATACGATTTTGGATGCAGACGCCATGGCAGTTACCATCAGGGGAGAAGAGATACCGGTGACCACGCGGGAATTTAATATCCTTCACAAGCTGCTGTCCTATCCCAACCACACGTTTTCCCGTTCGCAGCTTATGGATGAATTCTGGGGAGTGGAGAGCGATACGGGGCTGCGGGCAGTGGATGTGTATATTACAAAACTCAGGGATAAGTTTTCGGTCTGCCATGATTTTGAGATCAAAACGGTCCGGGGCCTGGGGTATAAGGCGGTGTTAAAATGACAAAGCGTGAGAAGAGGCGGATGGAAAATCGGTTTCCCCCGTCGCTGTTTGCCACTTATCTGGTAACCTTGCTGTTGATGTCAGGAATCCATATCGGTCTGATAACTCTGGTGAATAAGTACCAATGGAACCAGTTTGTACAGATTGCGATTCCTTTGGCCTACTGGACCATGGTGGCAGTGGGGCTGACGCTGTTTACCCGCCATGAAATCATAAAAACCTATGACCGACCCATGAAGGAGCTGGCGCGGGCCGCTGACCGGGTGGCCCATGGGGACTTTTCCGTTTATATTCCTCCTGTTCATCCATCCAACCGGTACGATTATCTGGATCGGATGTGTCTGGATTTCAATAAAATGGTAGCGGAACTTGGGAGCATGGAAACCATGCGAACGGATTTTGTGGCCAACGTATCCCACGAGATTAAGACACCCATTGCGGGCATTCAAAATTATGCTCAGCTTCTTGGTAAGCCGGGCCTGACTGAGAAGGAGAAAGAGAATTATACAGCGGCAATTTTAAGCAGCACCCATCGGCTGTCTGCCCTGATTACCAATATTCTGCGGTTAAATAAGCTGGAGAGCCAGCAGATTACACCCAAATACGAGACTTACGACCTGTGCCGACAGCTAAGTGACTGCGCCTTAGGCTTTGAAACCATATGGGAGGAGAAAGAAATTGATTTTGAAGCTGAGCTGGAAGACCGGGCCACGATCCGCGCGGATGAGAGCCTGATGGAACTGGTCTGGAATAACTTACTTTCCAATGCTTTTAAATTTACGGAGCCGGGAGGCAGCGTCGCCCTGCGGCAGACATCGGATAGGGATTCTGTGATGGTGGAGGTATCGGATACGGGCTGCGGAATGTCAGAGGAAACTAAGAAGCATATGTTTGACAAATTTTATCAGGGAGATACTTCTCACGCCACGGAAGGGAACGGTCTGGGGCTGGCGTTGGCTTTCCGTGTCTTACAGCTCATGGGGGCTTCCATTGGAGTAAAAAGCGAAGAGGGAAAAGGAACCACCTTTACGGTACAGATTCCCGTGAAAGAGGAGGCCACAGATCTATGATTGATTTCACAAGAAAAAAAGACGCCGGATATATTGCTTATGAGTATCGGGAAGTTATGGTGGCAGAGGAATTTCTTTCCATTTATCGGGATAGTTATCCGTGCTTCGGATGGGAGGAGGATCCGAATCACGCAGCATCCGAGATAAAGGACAGATCGGTCTCCCATAGGACAAAACCGGGAACAGACCGAGGCCGAAGGGTCATTTATTTCCGGCGGAATCGGAATATCTCCAATAAAGCGGAATTGACCCGGCTGCAGCGGAATTTTGACAGCTGCATACAGGAAATAGAGGAGCTGAACCGCTCCAAAACAACCATGGGACTGACAGCGGCTTTGGTTGTAGGAATATTGGGGACTGCATGTATGGCCGGCTCCGTATTCGCTGTGACTGCAGAACCGCCTGTCATTTGGTTAATGGTTTTGTTGGCAATACCGGGATTGATCGGCTGGATTCTTCCGTGTTATTTATACCGAAGATTGGTTCGGAAAAATACGGAAGAGATTAATCCTTTAATCGAGCAGAAATACGATGAAATCTATACGATATGTGAAAAAGGAAATAACTTATTGATATAAAATATAAGCAGACAGGCCGGATGCCTCAGTGAAACTTGCATCCGGCCTGTTTTTTAATATTTCGGAAACAAAATGCAAACAAAACGCAAATATAAGAGAAGTATATTATATCTGCAAGTGAACAAGAGACCATGAATAATAACTTCTCGGAATCTCAATGAATGAGATT